>JACDBS010000192.1 GCA_013694795.1 Chloroflexota bacterium
GTCTTCTTCGTCCTCTGCTATGCCATGTCGCAGGCGAGCTACCGGCTCGAGCGTGCGCTCGGCGTCGGAACCCGCTGATGGAGCCTCCAACCATGAACGCTTCCCAGACCGATGCGGCGGCTGCCGCCTCCGACAGGCCGGAAGGCATCATCGTCGCGCGCGACGTGCACAAATGGTTCGGCCAGTTGCACGTCCTGCGCGGGATCGACCTGACCGTCAAGGCCGGCGAGGTGGTCGTGATCTTCGGCGCGTCGGGCTCCGGCAAGTCGACCTTCATCCGGACCATCAACCGGCTCGAGGAGCACCAGCGCGGTGAGATCATCATCGACGGAATCGAGCTGACGAACGACATCCGCAACATTGCTGCCATCCGCAGCGAGATCGGGATGGTCTTCCAGTCGTTCAACCTGTTCCCGCACCTCACCGCGCTCCAGAACATCACGCTCGCTCCGCGCAAGGTCCGCAAGAGCGCCAGGGCCGATGCGGATGCGGCCGGCATGAAGCTGCTCGAGCGCGTGGGGATCCCCGAGCAGGCGCACAAGTTCCCGGCACAGCTTTCGGGCGGCCAGCAGCAGCGCGTTGCGATCGCCCGTGCCCTGGCCATGAATCCCAAGATCATGCTCTTCGACGAGCCGACCTCCGCGCTCGACCCCGAGATGATCAGCGAGGTGCTCGACGTGATGCAGACGCTCGCCCGGGACGCCGGGATGACGATGATCTGTGTCACACACGAGATGGGCTTCGCCCGCGCCGTCGCAGATCGCATGGTCTTCTTCGACCAGGGCCAGATCGTCGAACAGGGTCCGCCGAGCCAGATCTTCGAGGCGCCGGAGCAGGAGCGCACCAAGCAGTTCCTGTCGCAGATCCTGCACTGATCTTCCCGAGAAGGGCACGTAATCTGGTCAAATCTATGACTCAGGTTTGACGGGACCAACCAGCGCCTCGTAGGCTGCGTCCGCCGCTCCTCAGACTCCCTGCCCTCGGTGACCGATTGGCCCTGTCCGTCCAGCACACCGACCTCGACCAGCTCCGCGTCCGCTATGCCACCTTCCGCGAGCGGTCGAGCGACGACCGAGCCAAGCTGGCTGCACGGCTGCGGGATCTCCCCGCCGACGAGCGCGTCCTGATCGACACCTGTCATCGCGTCGAGCTCGTCAGCGTCGAGTCCGGGTCGAGCGCCACGGCTGCACACCTCGCCGGGCGCGACGCCGTCCATCGCGTGTTCCAGGTCGTCGCCGGCTTCGACTCCGCGGTCGTGGCCGAGGAGCAGCTGCTCGGCCAGGTACGAGGAGCCTATGAGGCAGCGCTGGCGGCAGGATCGACCGGGCCGATCCTCAACGAGCTCTTCCGGCGCGCGCTTCGCTTCGGTCGTCGCGTGCGGACGCATGCCCGCCCCGGCACCGATCGTTCTCTCGCGGATCCGGGCCTCGCTTGGCTGCGCGAGCGGCTCGGTCGAGGCAGCGAGGTCGTGGTGGCCGGCACCGGCGAGATGGGCCGCCTGCTCGCCACGCGCCTGGCACAGGATGGGCATCGGGTGACCGTGGTCTCGTCCTCGGCCGATCGCGGCGGACGGCTCCTCGAGCAACTGGACGGCGAAGAGCATCATCTCGTGGTCGGACCGATGCCATCCGCACTGCTCGCCCGAGCCGACGCCATCGTGCTCGCCGTCCGGTCGCGGACGCCCGTGCTCGACCGCGCCCGCCTGGGCGATGCCCGACCGTGGGTGCTCGACATGTCGTCACCGCCCGCGCTCGGCGCCGAGACCGCGCATGACCTCGGCGACCGGCTGATGACACTCGATCACCTCGACGACCTGGCTGGTTCGACGCCAGTCCTGGCGCCCGCAACCGAGCGAAAGCTCCGTGACGAACTCGAGCGCGAGACGGATGCGTTCGCGACCTGGCTCGACGTCCGTCGCGGAGCGGACGCGCTTGCCATCCTGCATGGCGAGGCCGATGAGGTCCGGCGTCGCCATCTCGATCGGCTGCGCCGCCGGTCGACGCTCGATACTGAACAGCTGGCCGCCGTCGAGGCCGCCTCGGCGGCCATGATCAGCGAGCTGCTCCATGGTCCTTCGCTGGAGCTTCGTCGCGGAGGCGTCGATTCCGAGACCGTGCGCCGCCTCTTCCGGCTGGACGCGTGACCGCCACCGCCACGCTCCGCATCGGCACCCGCGAGAGCCGCCTCGCCATCGCGCAGGCCCGGATCGCCGCCACGGCGCTTGGCCCGACGATCGGGCCGAGCGAGCTGGTGCCGATCGCGACCCGCGGTGACGCCATCAGTGCCGGGCAGCCGCATGCCGGCTGGGTCGAAACCGACGGCCAGTTCACGCGTGAGCTCGAGCGTGCCCTGCTCGACGGTCGCGTCGACCTCGTCGTCCATTCCTACAAGGATCTACCGACGGCAGCTACCGACGGGCTCGTCATCGGGGCCGTGCTCGAGCGCGGGGATGCCCGCGACTGCCTCGTCACGGCGGACGGCGGAACGCTGGATGATCTGAGGTTCGGCGCACGGATCGGCACCAGCTCGCCGCGCCGTGCGGCGCAGTTGGCCGCCGCTCGCTCCGACCTGATCACCACCCCGATCCGCGGCAACCTCGAGACGCGTCTGCGGCGCCTGCGGCAGGGCGAGCTGGATGCCCTGATTCTGGCCGCGGCCGGCCTCGACCGCCTGGGAATCGCGGTTCCGGATCATGCACGGCTGGGATTCGAGCTCATGTTGCCGGCCCCCGCCCAGGGCGCTCTGGCCCTCCAGGTGCGCACCGCTGACCGGGCGCTCCGCGCGGCCCTGGCGACGATCGAGCATGTCCCGACACGGGTGGCCGTCGACGCGGAACGGGCGCTGCTGCGACGCATCGGCGGTGGATGCCTTGCGCCGCTCGGCGCGCTCGGCGAGGTGAGCGACCAGCAGCTCCGGCTGCGCGCGGCGTACGCGGACGGCACCGGCGCCCTCCGTCGTGCCGAGGCCACCGGCCCGGCCGCCGACCCCGGGGCCGTGGTGGAGACGGTCGCCGAGCGGATCCTCGACGCATGAGCCGTCGCATTCTCGTCACGCGTCCGGCCGGACAGGCCGATGAGCTCGCCGAGCTGCTGCGCGACCGCGGCCTCGCCCCTGTGATCGTCCCCACCGTCGCCATCGACACCGCGTCGGCGGTGGCCGAGCTGGACGCCGCCATCGAGTCCCTCGACGGAGCGGACTGGTTGGTCCTCACCAGCGCAAACGGCGCCGAGGCACTGGCCGCGCGGCTTGCCGCCACCGGCCACCGCCTGCCCGAGACGGTGCGTGTCGCCGCCGTGGGTCCGGCCAGCGCCGAGGCGCTGCGGGCCGCGGGGATCCGGGTCGACCATGTGCCGAACGAATACCTGACCGTTGCCATCGCCCAGGGGCTGGGTGACGTGCGAGAACGGCGGGTCATGCTGGCGCGGGCAGACGCGGCTACGCCCGATCTGCATGACGCGCTGGTAGAACGCGGCGCGCTCGTCGAAGAGGTGGTCGCCTATCTGACGGTCGAGGGGCCGGCGCCCAGCCGCGATCCCCTCCGCGCGGCGCTGCACGACGGCCTGGGCGGTGTGGCCTTCACCAGCGGCTCCACGGTGCGCGGCCTGATGCGCCTGGCCTCCCCGGTGGATCGCGGGCGCGCACGGTCCATCCCGGCCTTCTGCATCGGTCCGGTCACGGCCCAGCAGGCTCGGCACTACGGCTTCGATGTCGCGGCCGTCGCCTCCGACCACACCGCCACCGGCCTGGCGGACGCGATCGGCGACCACTTCGCACGAGCGGACCGATGAAGCCATCCACGTTCCGCGGGCGGCGCCTGCGACGCACGCCTGCCCTGCGCGGTCTCGTGCGCGAAACGCGGCTGCATCCGGAAATGCTGGTGGCGCCGCTCTTCGTCCGCCCAGGAACCCGCATCCGCGAAGAAATCGGATCGATGCCGGGCCAGGATCGACTCAGCGTTGACGAGCTGAGCCGTCAGGCGGAGCCATTGCTCGAGGCAGGCGTCCGATCAGTCCTGCTCTTCGGCCTGCCAGAGGACAAGGACGACGAGGGCTCGGGCGCCTGGGCCGACGACGGGATCGTGCAGACCGCCATCCGCGAGCTGCGGCGCGCTGGCGGCAAGGAGCTGGCGATCATCGCCGACGTGTGCCTGTGCGAATACACCGACCATGGCCATTGCGGCGTGCTGCGCGGCGCATCGGTCGACAACGATGCGACGCTTTCCCTGCTGGCGCGGACGGCAGCCTCGCTCGCCGATGCCGGTGCCGATGTCGTGGCGCCCAGCGCCATGATGGACGGCCAGGTGGCGGCCATCCGCGAAGCCCTGCCCGACACCGCGATCCTCGCCTACGCCGCCAAGCACGCCTCCGCCTTCTACGGCCCGTTCCGCGAGGCCGCCGACTCCGCGCCGGCCTTCGGCGACCGTCGCTCCTACCAGATGGACCCGGCCAACGGGCGCGAGGCGCTGGCCGAGATCCTGGCCGATGTCGAGCAGGGGGCCGATGTGATCATGGTCAAGCCCGCGCTTCCCGCCCTGGACCTGGTGGCGGCGGCTCGAGCGCACACGAACCTCCCGGTCGCCGCGTACCAGGTCAGCGGCGAGTACGCGGCCATCTGCGCCGCTGCCGAGCGCGGCTGGCTCGACCGACGCGCGGCGGCGCTCGAGTCGCTGACCGCCATGTCGCGCGCCGGGGCCGGGATCCTCGTCACCTACTTCGCCCTCGAGGCTGCGCGCTGGCTGCGCGAGATGGACCGATGACCGACGAGCGCTACGTCCACGCCTGGCTGCTGCGCCTGGATCCGGCCTGGCGTCGCCGATCCGGCGACCAGCGACGTGCCGACATCGATGCCTTCTGGGCCGCCGCCGGCCTCGCCACCGGACGCCTCATGCAGCACGCCTACTCGACCATCGGCCTGCGGGCCGAGGGCGACCTCCTCCTCTGGCGCATGGCGGAGAGGCTGGAGGACGTCGAGGAGACGGCGGCCGAACTGCTCGCCGCCGGCATCGGTCAGTGGATGTCGCCGGCGATCAGCATGATCGGCCTCACGCGCCCGTCGCAGTACGTGAAGCGCCCGACCGCCCAGGAGCAGTCGCTGTTCAGCGGCGAGCGGTCGAAGTACCTCGTGGTCTACCCGTTCACGAAGTCGATCGAGTGGTACCTCGCCTCCGCCGAGGAGCGACAGGTCGTCATGGGCGGCCACATGAAGGTCGGCCACGCCTATCCGCAGGTGCGTCAGCTGCTGGCCTACTCCTTCGGCCTGGACGACCAGGAGTTCATCGTCGCCTACGAAACCGATGAGCTCATCGCCTTCCAGGACCTCGTCCGCGAGCTGCGCGAGACTGAGTCTCGCCGCTCCACGGTGCGCGACACGCCCATCATCACCGGCATACACCGACCCCTGGGCGAGATCCTGAGCCTGCTCTCGGGGCCGGACCGTTGAGCCGCGTGTTGCCCACCACGCGACGCTCGGCCGAGCTCATGACCAGGGCCGAGCGCCTGTTCCCAGGCGGTGTCAGCTCGCCGGTGCGCGCCTTCCGCGCGGTCGGCGGTACACCACGCGTCATCGAGCGAGCGTCAGGCGCGCGCGTCTGGGACGTGGACGGCAATGAGCTGATCGACTACGTCGGCTCGTGGGGGCCGATGATCCTTGGCCACGCCCACCCCGCGGTCGTGAGCGCCATCCAGGCGGCAGCCGAGCGCGGTACGAGCTACGGCGCGCCGAACGCGCACGAGATCGAGCTGGCCGAGCTGATCACCGATGCCATGCCGTCCATCGAGCGGCTGCGCTTCGTCAGCTCCGGCACCGAGGCGGCGATGAGCGCCATCCGCCTCGCGCGCGCAGCGACCGGCCGCGACGCGATCATCAAGATGGCCGGCGGCTACCACGGCCACGCCGATGCGCTGCTCGTCGAGCCGGGCTCCGGCGCCAGCGGCATGCCGGCCAGCGCGGGAGTGACCGCGGGTGCGGCGCACGACACGCTCGTCGCCCCATACAACGACCTTGACGCCACCGAACGGCTGCTCGCGGAGCATGAGGTGGCGGCCGTCATCGTGGAGCCGGTGGCCGCCAACATGGGCGTGGTGCCGCCGCTCCCCGGCTACCTGGAGGGACTGCGGGAGGCCACGCGGCGCCACGGCGTGCTCCTGATCTTCGACGAGGTGATCACCGGCTTCCGCGTCGCGCGCGGCGGCGCCCAGGAGCGCTACGGGGTGACGCCTGACCTGACGGTGCTCGGCAAGATCATCGGTGGCGGCCTGCCCGTTGGCGCCTACGGCGGGCGCGGCGACCTGATGCGACTGGTGGCGCCGGATGGCCCGGTCTACCAGGCTGGAACGCTGTCGGGGAATCCCGTCGCCATGGCGGCGGGCGCGGCGACCCTGCGTGAACTGACCGCCGCGACCTACGAGCGGCTGGAGGAGGCGGGCGCAGTACTGGAGACCGGCCTCACCGCGGCCGCGGCAGCTGCGGCCGCATCGGTCCAGGTCAGTCGGGTCGGGAGCCTGCTCACGGCGTTCGTACAGGACTTCCCACCGTTCTTCCACACCATGCTCGCGTCAGGGATCATGCTTCCGCCGAGCCAGCACGAGGCGTGGTTCATCTCGGCCGCCCACGGGGACGAGGATCTGGACACCACCATTCGCATGGCACGCATGGCGTTCGGCGCCAACGGAGAGGACCGATGATCGACACCGCCGCGCCAACCACGGCGTGGACTGGCGAGTCCCGCTTCTGCGCGGCCATCGATCACGAGCAGCCGGATCGGACGCCGGTGTGGTTCATGCGCCAGGCCGGACGCTGCCTGGCCGACTACCGGCTGCTGCGCGAGCAGTACCCGATCATGACCCTGGCCAAGACGCCGGAGCTGTGCACCCAGGTCACCCTGATGCCGGTGGGAGCCTTCGGCGTCGACGCCGCGGTCCTGTTCGCCGACATCATGATCCCCCTGGAGCCCATGGGCGTCAGCCTGGAGATCCAGCCCGATGTTGGACCGATCATCCACTCACCCATCCGTTCGCGCGCGGCCGTGGACGCGCTCCGGCTGATCGAGCCGGAGACCGAGGTCGCCTTCGTGATGGAGGCGATCCGCATGGTCCGCCGCGAGCTCGACGGCCGGCAGGCCGTCATCGGCTTCTCCGGATCGCCCTTCACGCTGGCCTGTTACCTGGTCGAGGGGCGCCCGAGCCGCGACTACGCCATCGCCAAGGCCTTCATGTACCGCGAGCCTGACGCGTGGCACGCGCTCATGGAGAAGCTGTCGACGGTCGTGATCGCCTATCTGAACGCGCAGATCGCCGCCGGCGCTCATGTCGTCCAGCTCTTCGACTCGTGGGTCGGTGCGCTCTCGCCGACCGACTACGTCCGCTACGTCCAGCCACACGTGTCGCGCATCTTCTCCGAGGTCCGCGGAGCCCCGACCATCCATTTCGGGACCGGCACCGCCGCGCTGCTGGAGCCGATGACGGTCGCCGGCGGCGATCTCATCGGCGTCGACCACCGCCAGTCGCTGGACCGCGCCTGGGAGCGCATCGGTTTCGATCGCGGCATCCAGGGCAACCTGGACGCCACCCGCCTGTTGGCCGGCTGGGACGCCACCGCCGAAGGCGCGCGCGACGTCCTGCGGCGCGCCGCAAGGCGGCCGGGCCACGTCTTCAATCTCGGCCACGGTGTTTTGCCCGACACCGATCCGGACCTCCTGCGCCGCCTGGTCGATCTGGTGCACACCGAGTCGGCCCGATGAGGCTCGGGGTGCTGCTGATGACCTACGGCTCGCCGGCCGACGACCTGCATGACCTGCCGCAGTACATGGCCGCGGTACGCGGTGGACGTGAGCCATCACCACAGCTCGTGGACGAGTTCAGGCGCCGCTACGAGCTGATCGGCGGCTCGCCGCTCATCCCGATCACGCGAGCGCAGGCCGCAGCGGTCGAGGAACACCTGCGGGCCGAGGGTCTTGACGCCTGCGCGACCGTCGGGATGCGCTTCAGCGCGCCCTCCATCGGAGACGGGTTGCGGGAGCTGTCCGATCGCGGCTGCGGGGCCGTGACGGCCGTCGTCATGAGCCCGCAGTACTCGGAGCTGTTGATGAGCGGCTACCGGCGCGCCATCGACGCCGCGCTGCTGGAGCTGGGACCTGCTGCGCCGGCGGTTGAACTGGCGCCGGCCTGGTACCGGGAGCCGGGCTTCGTCGAGGCCGTTGCCGAGCGCATCCGCGACGGCCTGGCGTCGTTGCCCGAGGGGGCGCCCGTGCTCCTCACCGCCCACTCGCTCCCCCGCCGCGTCGCCGAAGCCGAACCCGGTTACCTGGAGCAGTTACGCGAGACCGCCGAGTCGGTGGCCGCCGCGGCAGGTCTGGAAGACGGACGCTGGCATTTCTGCTGGCAGTCCGCCGGCCACGAGCCCGGCGAATGGATGAAGCCCGACTTCACCGATATCCTGCCCCAGCTGCGCTCGGCCGGACACCTCAGCGTCCTCGTGGCGCCCATCCAGTTCCTGGCGGACCACCTGGAAATCCTGTACGACATCGACATCGGTGCCCGCCAACAGGCGGAGGAAGCCGGCATGGTCTTCGCACGCATCGAGTCGCTCAACACCTCGCCGACCTTCATCGGCGTCCTGGCGCGGATCGCCCGCGAGGAGGCGGCCATTTCCGCTCCAGGCGCGTAGGCTTGGCCGATGCAACGAGTTGAGCGCAGCGCCCGCATCGGCGCATCCGTCGAAGA
>JACDBS010000196.1 GCA_013694795.1 Chloroflexota bacterium
TTGTATGCGTCCAGCTCGGTGCCGGCGCCGAAGGTGCGAGCGAAGATCCGGTCCCGAACAAGCCCCAGGACGTAGCTGCCGAAGATGAGGACCGATAGGACCGCCGCTCCTTCGGGAAGGAATCGTCTGATGGTCCCGATCAGGCGCCCTCGGTACGGCGGAGACGGGCGGCCACCGCTTCCAGGACCGCGGTCCGGACCGATGGGAACTCGTCCATGAGGGCATGGAACTCGCGGTGACCGATGACGAGCAACTGGGTGATCCCGTCGGCCCGGACCGTCGCGGTCCGCGGTCGCCCATCGAGGAGGGCAATCTCGCCGAAGAAGTCGCCGGGTCCCATCTGGGCGACGGGTCGATTGCCGTCCAAGACGGTCAGCCGTCCGTCCAGCACCACGAAAAACTCGTGTCCCGTGTGCCCCTGCTGGGTGAGGACCTGATCAAGCCCGACCTCGATCTCATCAGCAAGCTGGCCCAGCCGCTCCAGCTCGTGGCGGCCAAAGTTGGCAAAGAGCGGTACGCGCTTGAGGTGCGCGAGCTTCTCATCGCGGGCCATGTGCTGCGAAGTCTATCGCCCCGCCACGGAATCCGTGGTATGCTCTCGCGCAGCAAATGCCCACTGTGGGCAATCATTACCGCGCGGCACCACGAACGCTCCTCTCACGGCTTTACGGCGAGATGGCTCGCTGAGGCCGCACAAGAAGGAGTGTTTCTCTTTGTTCACCTATACCGACAAGACGCTCAGCTGCGTCGACTGCAATACGGAGTTCTCGTTCACCGCGAGCGACCAGCAGTTCTACGCAGACCGTCAGTTCAGCGAGCCGCGCCGATGTCCGGCCTGCCGCGCCGCCAAGAAGGCCGCGCGCGGTGAGAGCTCGGGGAGCTACAGCAACGGCGGCGGCTACGGCGGAGGCGGCGGCGGCGGCTACAGCGACCGTCCGCGCGAGATGTTCAGCGCCACCTGCGACAGCTGTGGCAAGGAAGCTCGCGTACCGTTCCGCCCCACGGGCACCAAGCCGGTTTACTGCAGCGACTGCTTCCGCCGCTAGTCGAAGCGCTCACAACACCGACCCGGCGGGTTTTCCGCCGGGTCGTTTGGTATCTCCGCTAATTCAGTCCTTGAGCGGATCCCAGGGCTCGGCCCACGGGTAGCGGCGACTGGCAGCCTCGAGCGCCGTGAGCATCTTCGCCCGTGCGTCCGCCAACGTGCGAGATGCGCGCGCGACCTCCGTCGCGTCCGAGTCAGGGTGCTCGCCCTCGGCGCGCAGCGCCTGCGACACTCTCCGGTAGGCTTGGATGCCGTCGTTCGCCGAGCGAGTGATCTGGCCGGTGGCCTGGCGCAGATGCTTGAGCTGCTCTTCCGGACGCGCCTCGCCGCTCAACTGGCGGTCAAGGATGGCGCTGAGCTCCTCGATGCGCTTCGTCGCGCGATCGATGGCGCGCAGATCGGATGAGCTGCGCCGGGACAGGCGACTGTGCGTTCGGATCAAGCACCAAGGATACCGCCTGGAGGCTAGTCCTGGGCGCGATAGGCCAGGCCCACGCCACCCGGATCGATCAGCGTAAGCAGATCCGCATCGATGGTCGGCACAAAGCCGTCGCCGATGACGCTCACGACGTGCGTGTCCTGCTGGCCGAGGTCCGCGGGGCACTCGACCCCGTTCATGCCCATCGTGGGGGCCAGGATCTGCTCGCCGCGCTGGATCCAGGCCCCGTCGAAGGTCCGGCACCCGGTCGAGCCTTTGAACATTCCGTCCGAGCGCAGCTCGAGCGTCGCGGGCTCCCCCAGCGGCGCGCTTGCGACGTCGCCCACGAAGACCGTCTCGAGCACCCAGGTCGTATCGACCAGCTCGGCAGTCGGCGGGGGCGGCAGGGAGGCGAAGCGGAGCTCGACGCCCTCGCCGCGCGCCACGAGTTCCTCGCCGTCCCGCACGATCTCGCGCACGAGGCCCAGCGCCGTCATGTACGCGAACTCAGCGGCCATGGCCGGCTCTTCGCACGCCATCTCGGTCTGCGACAGGCTATCCAGCCGTAGGCCGCCGCTACCGGCCACGACCCGGCCGCCATAGGAGTTGCAGGCAGCCCGTCCGCCGATCTGCGTGCCTTCCAGCGTCAGGGTGATCCGATGATCATCGAGGATCGGCACGTCGCCGGCATCAGTCCGACCCGACGCGAGCTGCCAGCTGCCTTCCACGTCGAGATTTGCGCTTGGTGAGGGCGTGCCACCCGTTGATCCGCACGCGGTGAGTGCAACGACCACCAGGATCTGCATCATTCGCATGCCGCCACGAAGCTCATCCCTGCGGATCGGTTGCCTCACAGCTCCCGGCGCATGAGCCGACGCTCCATGAACCGGCCCTCGATTTCCCCAACAGCGCGACCCCGAAGGAGCACGCGCGACGGAGTGCCGCGGACTTCCAGCCCCTCGTACGGTGTGAAGTCGCTGGTGTGATGCAGGTTCTCCTGGCGCAGCGTGCGGCTGGCCGATGGATCCCACAGGACAAGGTCAGCATCGCGCCCGACCTCGATGGCGCCCTTCGTCGGCAACCCGAAGAGACGGGCGGGATTGCCACTCAGGAGTTCGACCATGCGCTCAAGGCCCAGACGGCCCTTCGCCACCCCTTCGGAGTACATCACGCTCAACAGCGTTTCGATGCCGGGTCCGCCGTTGCTGATCTCCGGGAAGGGCGGCGCCGGGACGCGCTTCTCGGTATCGAGCCGATCGGGGACGTGGTCGCTGCCCACGACGTCGAGGATGCCATCGCGCAGACCGATCCAGAGCGCGTCGACATCGGTCTGCGACCGGAGCGGCGGTGAGATGACGCGCTTGATGACCTCACCCTCGTCCGGATCGGTATAGAGCGCATCGGTGAACGTCAGGTAGTGCGGACAGGTCTCCGCGTACACCGGCTCACCGCGCGACTTGGCATCGGCGACTTCGGCGAGCGCCTCCGCGCAGCTGAGGTGAACGACGTAGAGCGGCGCCTCGGCGCGCCGCGCCATCTCGATTGCCTTGCGCGTGGCAGCCGCCTCCGCCTGCGGTGGTCGCGTGAGGGCGTGGAAGCGGCACGCGGTTCGGCCCTCGCGCAGCGCGTCGGCCACCAGCGGGTCAATCATCCCCGGATCCTCGCAGTGCACCTGGAGCATGCCGCCGTGGCGCGCCGCCGTCCGCATCGCGAGTTCGAGCTCTTCATCGGGGAGACGGAAGTCGTAGACCATGAAGGCCTTGAACGTTGGCACCCCGGCCTGAATGAGGGCCGGCAGCTCGTCGATCGGGTCGTCCTGGTGTCCGCTCAGGACCGAGCAGAGGCCGTAGTCGACCGCGGATCGACCCTCGGTCCGTTCCCTGAACTCCGCGAGACCCCGCAGTGGCGAGCTCGCTCCCTCGTCGCTGATGCCGGTCCCGGGGTTGTTGAAGGTCAGGAAGGTGGTTGTCCCGCCGTGGGCCGCGGCCAGCGAGTCCCGCCTGAATCGGTCCGGGTGCGCGTCGTCCTCGAGCCGGACGTGGGTGTGCACGTCGATCACACCGGGAAGCACCAGCAGGCCGGTCGAATCCAGGTGGCGCGCGCCATCGGGGTCGAGATCCGGACCGATGCGTTCGATCCGGCCGTCGGTTACCGCGACGTCGGCCTTCGTGCTGCCCATCGCAGTCACCACGGTGGCGCCGGTGATGACGAGGTCAGCCACCCTCCCTGATCTCGATCTCCTGCGCCCCCTCCCACAGCACGCGGCGGCCCATATCTGTGAGCTGCTCCTGCCCGCCGGTCAGGGTCGCGAAGTGGTTGCCGGCCAGCGGCCCAACGCGGGAACTGAAGCTGCACGCACCGTATGGGAACAGGATCTCGCACTCGCTGATCGTGCCGGTGTAGATCAGGAGGTCACCGGGGGCTGGGTGGGAGGTGTGATTCTCGTAGCCGACGTCCGGACGCTCGTCTCCGAAAGGGACCCAGGTCGATTCGCCGCTCCATTTGCAGTGAATGAGCTTCGAGCGGATGGGAAGCCAGGCCTGAAGCGCCTCACGGGTGCGCGGCGCGCCATCCTCCCAGCGGGCCGTGAATTGGAACTCGCCGACGCGGATCAGCAGTTCTCCCATGCCGCGCAGCATACGCCGGGTATGCGGCATGATGGCGGAGCACAGCGGAGGGTCCCATGGCCGAAGCGCCCCCCACCATCAGCACCCATGTCCTCGACCTCGCCAGCGGCGAGCCAGCCGCCGGCGTGGGCGTCTCCCTGTTCCGCCTTGGCGGTGACGGTGCTCCCGAGCTGCTGAGCGACCTCCAGACCGATGACGACGGTCGCATCCGCGACCTGCTCGACGGCGCAGCGCTCATCGTGGGTGATTACCAGCTCGCATTCGAGGTGGCCGTCCATGACGACGACCCCGACGCGTTCTTCCAGAGCGCGGCATTCGCGCTGCGCATCACCGATGCGAGCCGCTCGTACCACGTCCCACTCCTGCTCAGCCCGTTCGGCATGAGCACCTACCGCGGCAGCTGAGGCGTGACGACCATCGACGAGCTCAATGCGCTCGAGACCGATGCGGTCGTGGCCGCTCTCTCCCCGTTGTTCGAGGGTGCTCCCCGCTTCCTGCGACGCCTGGCCGACGCCCGCCCATTCGAGAACGAGGACGAGCTCTTCGGCGTCGCCCGCGCGATCGCGCGTGATATGCCGGAGGAGGAGCAGATCGAGCTGCTCGATGCCCACCCCCGCATCGGCGCCGATCCGGCAACGGCCTCCGACCTGTCACGCCGCGAGCAAGGCCACGATCCGCCGGGCCACCACGAACAGGCGTGGATCGGCGAGGAGCTCACCGCCCTCAACGAGGCGTACGAGGGGCGCTTCGGCTTCCGTTTCGCGGTCTTCGTGGCCGGACGGCCTCGCGCCGACATCATCCCCATCCTCGAACGCGCGCTGCGCGCCGATCGCGACGAGGAGCTGCGCCGCGGACTCGACGAGGTCGTCTACATCGCGGCCGACCGGATGGAGAGCCTGCGCGGCCCGTTACCGTTGCGCGAGGAGCTCAGGGAGGCAATCGCGCTCGAGGTCTCACGTTCCATGGTCGGCGAGATCGACCGCGACGGGCTCGTGCGCGCGACGCATCGGCTCATCGAGGAGGGAGTTCAATCCCCCGCCCTCCTGGCCCTGTCGCTCGCCAACCAGGACGATGAGAATGACCTTGGGACGCTGATCGAGCGATTGATGAGCGAGATCGGCCTGGGAGGCTGGGATGCGACGCGGGCCGGGCAGTTACTGGCCTTGCACGCGGCGGCCTCCATCGTCGGAGATGTGAGCCAGCCGATCGACGGTGCGCGGAGGATTGCGGCGGTCTCCGGCAACGCGCAGTTCCGAGACCTCGTCAGCCGCTGGGAGGCAGATGCCGACGGCCGCGCGGCGCTGGATGGCGAGATCAGACGCGCGGCAGCAGAGTTGTTCGGCCCGCCCGACGACCACGGTGCCACCACATGAAGCACGAGATCCGCTACGGCAAGGCCGACGTCAAGGTCTACCGCACCTACGCCGAGCCGCTGACCGGCATCACGCCCATCCCCGAGTCGCCGTTCACCGGGCGCGACAACATCCTCACCGCCACCGAGATCGAGGTCGTCGTTCACGGCACGACGTTCCTGGACGCGTACACGAAGGGCGACAACCGCCTGGTCGTGGCGACCGACACCATGAAGAACTTCATCCACGCCCGGTCCCTGCTGGCGCGCGCCCGCACGCTGGAGGAATGGCTGCTGGAGGTCGGCACCGCGTTTCTTGAAACGTACCCGCACATGGAGCGCCTGACGATGCTGGGTCGGGATCTGCCGTTCCCCGCGGCCCTCGTCTCGGGCGCCGATGGCTTCGAGGCGTCCGATCGGCTCTTCAGCCGCGACCGATGCGACTACGGCACCGCCCGCCTGGAGCTGGCCCGCAAGGACGACGGCTTGGTCGTCATCACCGATCACGAGTGCGGCCGACATGATCTCCAGCTGATCAAGATCACCGGCTCCGCCTTCGCCGACTTCGCGCGGGACGAGCACACCACGCTGCCTGAGCGGCCGGATCGCCCCCTCTACATCTGGTGCGACATCGGCTGGCGGTACAC
>JACDBS010000108.1 GCA_013694795.1 Chloroflexota bacterium
CGGTTGACCCTCGCGCACCACCGCCAGCGGGGCTCCCTCCTCGACCCGCGCGACGACGGCGCGGATGTTCTCGCGGATCTCGCGCATGCCCAGAGCCTGCAGATCGCGACCGATGGTCACGACGCCACCGCAGCCGGCTCATAGCGCTCCAGGACCGCCACCGGGTCCCCGTACAGGGCCAGCAGCTGTGGACGGCGACGAGCACGCCGGATCGTGGCCCGCATCTTGAGACGGAACTCGGTGAGCGGCGTCTCGCGGCCCTCCTCCTGCGACAGGGCCGGCCGGAGCAGCGCCAAGCGGCGACTCCGGCACCGCACGATTAGCCGGTTGCCGTGCGCAATCCAGGCCAGGTTGAGGTGGAGCTCCTCCCGCAATTGGCCACCGACATGATGCTCCAGCAGGCTGAACGTCGGCCGCGGGAAGCGCTGTGCTCACGCTTGATGGACGCTCCCATCGCGCGAGCGCTGTGCTGAGGAGCGTTGATCCCTCGGGCGGCGCCAGAACGAGACTGGGGGAGCAGGGAATCCTCGGCGCAATCGACTCGATCGGTGTCGCGAATTTCCATCCTCCTGGCCGCGTGACAGTCGAGCGGTTTCGGAGCTCGTCGACGGTGGGAGCGGCTGTCCGGCTAGTGGCCCATCCGGTCCGGGGCTGCCAAGCCGATACCGCGTCCTGCGGCAGTACTCCGAATCTGTTGAAAGTGCAGCCCCGCCCACCGCGCTGAGGTCTGCGTCAGGGCGCAGAGACGGCATCGGGCGTCTGCCAGTCGATGGATGCCACCGCCACCGGCTCGCGGAACCCCTTCAGTTCGACCACGCGCTCGTCGCGCGTCGGACCGCCGCCGGCACGGTCGAGCGTGGAGCGACTGACCAGGATCTCGCCTGCCGAGGCGAGGGCGGCAAGGCGGGCTGCCTGGTGGACGCCGCGTCCCTGGTAGTCGCCGCGAGTTACGCGCGCCGTTGCGGTGTGCACCCCGACGCGCACGTCCGGTGCAAAGCCGTGGTCGTGCCGCTGCTCAGCCAGGCGGCGCTGGATCGCCTTCGCACATGCAATGGCGGCATCAGCAGCGTCGAAGACCACGAAGAATCCATCGCCGGCATGGTGCACCTCCCGACCGCGGTAGGCCGCGAGGAGCGCTCGCAGCGTGTCGTCGTGCCACGCCACCAGCCGCGCCCAGGCGGCATCACCGATGGCGGTCATCAGCTCGGTTGATCCGACGATGTCGGTGAACAGGAAGGCGAGTTCCTGCGGCGCCCCCGGTTGTGATCGAATCTGTCCGAGTAGGTGGACTGAATCGGCATGGAGCGGTTCCATGCCCAGGGCAGTCGCCTCGGTGATGGTGGCTTCCAGCAATCGCTCGGCGCCCTGGGCATCGCCTGCCGCGGCGATGAGCCTGGCCAGGTCATGGCGTGTGCGCGCCACCCACGGGCGGGAGCGGAGCTGCTGGTTGATGGTAAGTGCTCGCTCCAGGTGATCGCGCGCATCTGCGGAGCGGCCAAGGGTCGCACTCAGGCGGCCCAGCGTACGGGCAACGGCCCCGAGGCACGTGTCGGGAGCACTAACCGCCACGCGCTCGGAGTAGGGCAGAAGGAGTTCGTGCAGTGCGCGGCAGAGGTCAGCCTCGCCAAGGTCCACTGCGACGTCGGCGAGCACGGTAACGGCGAAAAGCCACTCGTCATTCAGCGGCAGCACCGCGAACCGATCCGCTCCGAGTCGGCGGAGGGCTGCTCGCGCATCCGCGGCGCGGTCGGCGCGCAGCAGTGCATCAGCGATGAGCGACTGCGCCACGACATAGGTGGGGTACGCGGCCGCCAACTCGCGCAGCTCGGGCAGGAGTTCGGCGGCGCCGCCACGGTGGCGCGCCAGGTCGTAGCGCTGGAAGAGCCCGTAGATGGCCGCCATGGCGCTTTCGGCACGCTGGCCCATGCGGAGCGCGTCTGGCATGAGCCGTTCGGCTTCCTCAAAGCGACCCTGGAGCGTCGCCAGCATGGAGTCCACGGTCATCACGTAAAAGAGTTGCGCCGGCTGCTGGAGCTCCCGGGCCAGCCGGCGCTGCTCCGCAGCCTCCTGCTCGGCACCGGCCAGATCGGCCGTTTCGAGGAGAGCAAGGCACAGATAATGAT
>JACDBS010000245.1 GCA_013694795.1 Chloroflexota bacterium
CCGAGGCCGGGAACTCACCGATGATGTCGTCGTGGTTCGCCGGGCTGACGCTGGTGAAGGTGGCGCCCGAATCCGCGGCCTTCCAGTCGGCGCCAATCAGGTTCTGGTATGTCTTGGTCACGGCGGATTCTCCTCGGGGCTGGCGCTCGGCGGCGCGTCCCGATTCTATCGCCGGTAGGCCGGCGGCGGATTCGGGCCCATTTCTCGCGAGGCGAGCATTATCCCGGCGTGGCTGGGCAGGGACGGGCCTATCTCGCGCGAGGTGAGAGTTGCAGCGGCGGAGATGCGCGAGACGGGCCTGAACGAGCCTATCTCTCGCCAGGTGGGAATTCATTCCCCATCGCGGCGTCCATGGGGCGCCATTGCCGTGATAAGGCTCGCCTGACGGGAGATAGCGACGGCCAAGGCGGTGGGGGCCCCGATTGACATTCACTGCGGCTCGGTCGGCGCGACTTGGGACCGTCAGTCGAGAACAATCCGCACGCAGCAGGGCCGTCCTGTGCCAGGGCTGAGGCGTCCCGGCGTGGCCGGGACATTCGACCCTTCAGCCCACCCACCCGATGCTGGATCATCGGCGCACAAGTGAAGAACCGTCGTGGTGGGTTCCTGAATCTCATGATATCGGGGCTGAAGTAGTGGCACCCCACCGTGGCGGGCTCAACGAAACGCCGGTCCGGCACACGGGCCGGCGTCTTCGTGCCAGGCCAGTAAGCCCCTGATAAGCCGCGATAAAGAGACTGTGCGGCATGATCCACCGCACACAGCTCGCCGCATTGAACGCCGGCTCGCCTCCATCGAACAGGAGGCTGCCCCTATGTTCTCGAGACGGATTGCCATGGCTGCGTTGATTGCCATGTTGACCTCCGCGCTCACCGTCGCGCCGGCCGCGGCGGCCAAACCAACGAAGCCCACCTCACCGCCGGTGGGCGAACGACCGCTGACGCCGGCCGAAGAAGCGGCGTCGGCGCGCAAGATCGCGGCCGCGGAGGCGTACCTGGCCTCCGGCCCGGCGCAGGAAGAGGAGCTCGTCCCGCTCGCCTGCTTCGTCCCCAATGCGACCTCGGCTGAGGTGACCGCCGGCGGCGCCGTCACGGACGACGTCGACCCCAGCGCCGATAGCAGCGCCAGCACCGACGTGACGATCCAGGCCACCTGCGGCACTCCGCAAGGGATCCTGGGCGTCGAAGCCCGCGACCAGACGACTGGCATCTACTGCGGACCGGCCGTCGGACAGGTGATCGCCAACTACACCTGGGCGCTGGCATCGGGGTGGAACAAGTACACCCAGGGCAGGATCGCCGGTTGGATGAGCACCGACATCAACGGCGGCACCAACGCTCCGGCAATGGCGTACGGCCTCGATCGCGCGACTGTCGGCTCCCCGCGCCGACCGGCAGTCTGGAGCTGGGTGGTCACCTACCTCCGCGATACCGACGGCGACGGCGCCTTTGGTGATCAGCTGCACGACTACGTGCGAGCAAACGTGAGCGGCTCGAAGATGCCCCTGGCGATTCCGGTCAAGCCGTACGACCCGTACTCCGCGAACCATCTTTCCAGTTGGGCGAAGCCGGTCGCCTCGCCGGGTCACTGGATCGCCGCATACGGCTGGGTCGGTCTGTGGAATGGGACCGATTACGCGCGCCTGTACTACACCGACTCGTCGAGGGACGAGGGCGGATCCACCGGCAAGTTCTGGGATCCCATGCGACGCATTGCCGCGCTGATCATGGAGCACACTCAGCGGCTGGTCTGGTGATGGGTGCACGCGTCGCGGCGATCATGGCCGTGATCTGCGTGGGCGGGGCGGCGGCGTGTGCCGCCGCCGTCCCGCCTTCGTCGGCGCCTCTCGTCTCGGAACCCAGCACCGAAGCGACGCCCGCTGTCACGGACCCGGCTCCCACGCCGGTCCCGTCGGCACGCCCACGCCAGGACCTGGGCGCTGAGCTCGATGTCCGTGCCATGAAGCACGACCAGACGGGCGATGTGCTCGAGTTCGCGAGCGACGCCACGGGGATCATCTTCTCTTCGAACTTGGCCGAGGACTCGGGCCCGGAAGCCGCGCCCGACGTCTGGCGCTACGTGCCTGGGCCGTCGGCGAAGCCCGAGCTCGCGTGGCGCAATCCGAACCGCGACCACTCTGTGGTGAAGCTGGGTGGTGACGCCGGGATGCTGGCCTTCGTCGACATCCCGCTGACCGGCGAGCGCGCGTGGGACCTGTGGCTCCTGCCGAAGGTTGGAGCCGAGCCAGTCCTCCTGGACACCCACCCCGGCGATGAGGATGTCTCGAGCCTGGTGCCCAGCTTCAGCGTGTACCAGCCGATGGTCGCATGGACCGCGTTCGATCGCGGCCCCAATGGCCCCGTCTCGCAACTGTTGACTGCCGAGGCTCCCGACTGGACTCCCCAGGTCATCCTCGAGCGCCAGGCGTGGGAGGCAGAGCTGTGGCTCCCGTCGCTGTACGGCCACATGCTCGTCTTCACCGAGGTTCGCTATTCCGCCGACCGGTCAACCGATGAGCGATCGGTGCACCTGCTCGATCTCCTCGATCCGACGGCTGAGCCACGACGCCTCGACATCTCTGGTCGGGCGACCATGCCGCTCCTCGCCGGCAACACCGTGCTCTGGAAGGAGGCGGAGCCGGGATTCAACATGTTCAACTGGGGGCGCATGTTCAGGTACGACCTGCTCAGCGGCCAGGTTTCATCGGTGAGCGTCTGGCCACAGGAGTACGTGAACTACCCGTCGGTCGGCAGTCGGTTCGTCGCCTGGTGGGGCGCCGATGGGTTCAGCTTCGGGGTGTTCGACCTGGTGCGTGACCGGGCACGACTGATCGAGCGATATAGCAATGCGTCGCAGGCCAACGTGCTTCGGCCGCACGTGGCGGGCGATCTCATGGTCTGGGAGTACGTCGATTCCTCGAAGCCCGAGACATACCGCGAACTGCGCTGGGCGAGCCTGCCGAACCCCAGGGACGACTGACGGATCGTCTCCACCACCACGACGCAAGGATCAGGGTACGTCCAGCTGGAAGGGCCGCACCCAGGGCCTCTAGGGCCGCGTCATACGCTTGACGTCGAGGGCCTCGTCGAGCTGCGCCTCGGTCAGGCGGCCGGCGGCCAGGTGGCCTCGCTCGACCACCACGTCGCGAATCGTTCGGTGCTCGGCGATCGCCTGCTTGGCGATGCTTGCCGCCTCCTCGTAGCCGAGGTATCGGTTCAGTGGCGTGACGATGGCCGGGGAGCTCTCCGCGTACTCGCGCAGGCGCTCCACGTTCGCAGTGATGCCGTCGACGCATCGGTCTGCCAGCAGTCGGCTGACGTTCGACAGCAGGCGGATCGACTCGAGCACGTTGCGCCCGAGCACGGGCAGCATGACGTTGAGCTCGAAGTTGCCCGCCGCACCGCCCCAGGCGACGGCGGCGTCGTTGCCCACGACCTGGGCGCAAACCATGAGCGTGGCCTCGGGGATGACCGGGTTCACCTTGCCGGGCATGATGCTGCTCCCCGGCTGCAGGTCGGGCAGGTTGATCTCGCCCAGGCCCGCGCGTGGCCCGGAGCCCATCCAGCGCAGGTCATTGGCGATCTTCGTCAGGCTCACCGCGATGGTGCGCAACTGGCCCGACAGCTCCACCAGCGCGTCGCGCGCGCCCTGCGCCTCGAAATGGTTACGCGCCTCAGTCAGCGGAAGGCCGGTGGCAGTGGCTACCTCGGCAATCACGCGACCACCGAAGCCGGCAGGCGTGTTGATGCCGGTGCCGACAGCGGTTCCGCCCAGCGGAAGCTCGGCCAGCCGCGGGAGGGTCGAGTGCAGCCGCTCGACACCGATGCGCACCTGGGCCGCATATCCGCCGAACTCCTGGCCCAGGGTGACCGGCGTCGCGTCCATGAGGTGCGTGCGCCCGGCTTTGACGACATCGCCAAACTCGGCGGCCTTGCGCTCCAGCGAGTCGGCCAGGTGCTCGAGGGCCGGTACCAGGTCGCGGATCACGCCCCCCGCCGCCGCGATGTGAATCGATGCCGGGAACATGTCGTTCGACGACATCGGATGGTTGACGTCGTCGTTGGGATGGACCGGGCGTCCGAGCCGCTCGCCGGCCAGCGTGGCGATCACCTCGTTCATGTTCATGTTGCTGCTGGTGCCCGAGCCGGTCTGGAAGACGTCGATCGGGAACTGGTCATCGTGGTCGCCGCGGGCGACCTCCTCTGCGGCACCGATGATGGCCTCCGCGAGATCCGGCTCGATCATGTCCAGCTCGCGCTTGACCGATGCGGTCGCGGCCTTGATCCGCGCCAGCGCCTCGATCTGCGCGCGCTCCAGGGTCATGCCGGAGATCGGGAAGTTCTCCACCGCGCGCTGCGTCTGCGCCCGCCACTTGGCCCTCGCCGGAACACGCACCTCACCCATCGAGTCGCGCTCGATGCGCTGGTCGCTCATCGGCTGAAATCGGGGGCGCTGGCATCGGTGAAGCGGATGATGGGCGGAATCAGATACGGAAGATATCCGGCCTCGAGGTCATTGAGGATGCGTCGCGCCTCGCCGATGAGCTCGTTGACGAAGACGCCCTGGTGCGCCGGCTGGTACGGGCGCAGGTTTTCGAGGCCCTCGGACAGCTTGTTCCGCGCACCACGCAGGTTGCGCCGCTGGAGGTGGAGCAATCCGGCGGCGACCTGGATCAGTCCCTGGTAAAAGTCACGCTCCTCATCCGGCGCCGCGCGCCACAGTGTCTCCCACGCCTCGTGGGCGTGCCAGTAGCGGACGCCGTTGAAGAGGGCGATACCACGACGGAAGAGGCGCTCGGCCTCGACCGGATCGAGCCGTGGCGTCCGGCCGCCGGGGAGTCCGTCGGGCGCGGCGGTGTCGGTCGGCACGGGCGTTTCGCTCATCGGCCCGATCGTAGCAGGCCGCTGTGAGCCGCCGTGCTTCAGGCCACGGAGTTGGCCCCGGCGCTCGACCCCGGACGACCTCGCTCCATCGGTCTGCACCGATCTCAGTCGACGATCTTGGCCATCACGTGCTTGATGATCGTGTAGTCCTCGATGGAGTAGCTGCTCATGTCCTTGCCGTAGCCGGACTGGCCGAATCCGCCGTGCGGCATTTCCGAAGCGATGGTGAGGTGATCGTTGATCCACACGGTGCCATAGCGCAGGGCCTTGGCGGCGCGCAGCGCGCGCTTGATGTCCTTCGTCCAGACCGACGCCGCCAGCCCGTACGGCACCCCGTTGGCCCAGGCAAGACCATCGGCCTCGTCGTCGAAGCGCTGGACGGTGACGACCGGCCCGAAGACATCGTTCTGGACGATCTCCGCGTCCTGCGCGACGCCGGTGACGATCGACGGTCGGTAGAAGAAGCCGCGGTCGCCGAAGGTCTCGCCGCCGGCGGCGATCTCGGCGCCGTAGCCCCGCGCCCGCTCGATGAAGCCGGCGACGCGTTCCTGCTGCGCCCTGCTCACCATCGGTCCCATGTCGAGCTCGGGGTCGGAGGCGGGATCGCCGACCTTGATCGACTCCACCGCCGGCACCAGCGCGGCGAGCGCCCGATCATAGCCGTCGCCCATGACGATGATCCGCGTGGCGGCCGTGCAGTCCTGGCCGGAGTTGAAGTAGCCGGCGATCTTGATCGTCTCGGCCAGCGCGTCCATGTCGGCGTCGTCGTACACGAGCACCGGCGCCTTGCCGCCCAGCTCGAGGTGCACGCGCTTGACCGTCTGCGCCGCGGCGGCGGCGATCTCCTTGCCGGTGGCGGTGTCGCCGGTCAGGCTGACCATGTCGACGTCCGGGTGGGAGCTGAGCCGCTGGCCGACCACGCCGCCGGGTCCGGTGACAACGTTGAAGACGCCCTTCGGGAAGATGTCGGCTGCCAGCTCAGCCAACCGCAGCGCCGAGAGGGGGGTCACCGATGCCGGCTTGAGGACGACGGTGCAGCCGGCGGCGATGGCCGGGCATAGCTTCCAGATGGCCATCATGAGCGGGTAGTTCCAGGGTGCCACCTGGCCTACCACGCCCGCAGCCTCGCGCCGGATCATGCTCGTGTGCGTGCCGACGTACTCGCCGGCGGCCTTGCCCTCGACCACGCGCGCGGCGCCTGCGAAGAAGCGGACGTTGTCGACCGTGAACTCGACGTCGAAGTCGGCCGTGCCCTTGGGCTTTCCGACGTTCGCCTGCTCCAGTCCGGAGAGGGTGTCGGCGTCGCCTTCGATCGCATCGGCGAACTTGTAGAGCGCCCTGGACCGATCCTGCGGCGTCGTCTGCGACCAGGTCTCGAAGGCGGCTCGCGCTGCGGTGACCGCACGGTCGACATCGGAGGCATCCCCCTTGGGGACCTGGGCGATCTCCTCCTCGGTGGCCGGATTGATGACCGATGCGGTCTCGCCGCTGCCGGCGTCGGCCCAATCGCCGTTGATGAACATCTGCTGGCGTGAAACGGTCATGGTCATGACTGGTATTGGACCTCGCATGGGGGCGGATCGGGTCGGTCGCGCGGCGCACCGATACGGACCGATTCTAGCCCCTTGGCTGCCGGATTCCACCGTGGCTCGTGACCGCAGAGGCAGGAATCCGCCGGCGTCCTGGCAACTTCGGCCGATTCCGCGCGCGCGACCTCACTCGCGGACGGCGCGAAAGCCTCCGTCGGCGGCGCGGGCCATGACGAAGAG
>JACDBS010000013.1 GCA_013694795.1 Chloroflexota bacterium
GAAGGATGGGCGGCTACCTCAAGCACGAGGCGGTCTACACCCTCCACGGGCGCACGTTGCCGGTGGCCGAGGCGATCAAGACGGTCAGGCCGGAGATGAACGTGATCGTCGTGGCCGGAGACGGCGATACCGCCAGCATCGGCGGCAACCACCTGATCCACACCATCCGGCGCAACGCGCCGGTCACCGTGCTGTGCAACAACAACGAGATCTACGGCCTGACCGGCGGCCAGACCGGCCCCACTACCCCGACCGGCACCAAGACGCTGTCCAGCCCCGGCGGCAACCCGAACACACCGATCAACCTCCAGGGCCTTGTCCGCAGCTCACCCCACGCGTTGTACGCCAAGACGACGGTCTATCACCAGGCTCACCTCCGCAACGTGATCCGCGAGGCGATCGAGTGGCCCGGCTTCAGCTTCGTGGACATCACCAGCCAGTGCATCGAGAACAACGGGCGGCGCATCGGCTTCGCCAGCGCGAACGAGATGCTCACCTTCTATCGCAAGACCTACAAGCGAGCCCCGAAGGACGCCACCCAGCTCAACGCCTTCGAGATCGGCGTCATCTATCCGGCCGACGATGGCAACAACGGGACCGATGCGCAGCGCCCGGATGCGCTGCCTGAGCAGCCTCCAGGACCGATGGCGTCCGCCACCGATTCACCCGGCGAGGAGGGCGCCACGGCGTCGGAGGCAGCCACGACGGTCGTCGAACGCACCGATGACGAGAAGACGCGGCGCCGGGCTGAATCCCAACAGCGGGCGGCCCTCATGGCCCGGCTGTCGCCCGATGTGAAGATGCGGGTTGCGAAGCGCGAGATCACGCTGGCGCAGGCCCTCGCCGAGGCCGGCCTCGAGATCCCCGAATGGCTGCGGACGGGCGCCAGCGCCCCCGCCGATGCCCCAGTACCGCCCGGCGACACGCAGCCGGCCATGCCGCGGACCCCAGAAGATGCGCGGCCTGCTTCCGTCAGTACGCCGAGACCAGCGTCGGCGTCGCAGGCGCTGAAAGCGGGCGCCAGCCCGGGCGATCCGAAGGAGGCGAAGCGCGCGGAGGCGCAGCGCAAGCTGGCGCTCATGCAGCGCCTTCCCTCCGAGCTGAAGCTGCGGGTCGCGACCCGGGAGATCACCCTCGAGGAAGCGATGCGCGAGGCGGGAGTGGCCGATGAGCGTGGCTGATGTTCGCGGCGCGAGGCTCGAGGCAGGAGGAGCCGATGAACGGGGGCTAATTCTCGCGGCGCGAGGCGTATCGCGGGCGCATCAAGGAAGTGGGCCGATGCGCGTGGCTAATTCTCTCAGGGCGAGACTTACCGGCGCCGTGCCGGCTGAGAGGCACCAGTTCAGCCCCCATCTCTCGCGTGGTGGGAGTAACGCAGGGAAACCGCACCGCGCCGCGGGATTGCTTTCAGGAGGCGAGAGATACGTCCACCATCGGGGTGGCGCGCGATTATCGGCGTCACCTGCGGCGAGCCCGTCACTGGGAGCGGGCCGCGCTCCCATCTCAGCCTCGGCCGAGTCCGGCCACGGCCTGATGCTCCGATGAGCACGAAGATCGCCCTCGATGGTGTCGGCGGGCAGGGCGTGCGCGTCATCGCCGGCGTGATGGGCGCGCTCCTGGCCCGCATGGGCAAGGAGGTCACGGTCCTCTTCGATTACGACTCATCGGTCCGCGGCAGCATGAGCGACGCGTTTCTCATCTTCGACGACGAGCCGATCGCCAACCCGGTGGTCGAGGAGGCCGACATCATGCTCAAGCTGGCCGATAAGGGGCATCTGCGTATTCACGGCCGCAAGGTGGTCGCCGATCTCGGCCTGGACGTGCGGGGTGCTGAGCAGATTCCGTTCGCATCCCTGGGCAGCCAGCACTTCGGCAAGGAGCTGTTCGGCAACATGATCGCCCTCGGCCGGATCCTGCGGCTGGCGCAGATCGAGTTCGACGAGGACGCCATCCGCGAGTCGCTGCCGCGCCGATTCGTGGAGGAGAATGTCGCCGCCATCCGCTTCGGCTACGACCTCACCGAAGAGGAGATCGTGCGTCTGGCGGCCGCGGCCCCGCCGAGTCGCTTCCAGATGAACGCGGCCGCGACTGCCCCCAACTACCGGCCGACCGGCGGCGGGCTCGACGCGGCGCAAATGCCCGCCGGGACAGGCGAGACCGGCTGATCGCGAAGTTGTCTATCGTTACATCACATTGACAAAGTGGTGTAGCCTCGGATCCATGAAACGACTTCAGATCATGATCGACGAGGACCTCGACGAGGCACTGGGTGCCCAGGCCTTGCGGGAAGGGACGTCCAAGGCCGCTCTTATCCGACGCCACATGCGTCATGCGCTTCGGCCGCTTCCACCCCTGGAGGAGGACTCGCTCTGGAAGATGGCTGGGGTGGATTCATACGAGCCGGCCGATGTCGATGAGGTCGCCTACCGGTGATCTTCGTCGACACCTCTTTCTGGGTCGCGCTCCGAAATCGCCGCGATGACCATCATCGGCAGGCGCGAAGCCTGTTTCGGTTGCATGCAGCGACGCCGCTCATCAGCAGCAATCAGGTGCGCGGCGAAACGTGGACCTTCCTTCGTCGTCGCGTCGGTCACGCGTCGGCCGCGGGCTTCCTGGACTTCATCGGCGAATCGGCGCGGCTGCATGTGGAGCATGTCGACGAGGCGACGGAGGAGGAGGCCATCGGCTGGCTGAGGCGGCATGACGAACGCGAATACTCATTCGTCGATGCGACCAGCTTCGCGCTGATGCGACAACTGGGCATCGGCGAGGCCTTCGCGTTCGATGGGGAATTCGCGGCGGCGGGCTTAGTCGAGCTGCGGCCGTGACCATCGAGCTCGGTATCATCCAGCGCGCGCCCAAGGTGCTGCTTCACGACCACCTGGATGGCGGCCTGCGCCCGGGGACGGTGATCGAGCTCGCCTCGGAGATCGGCTACCGCGAGCTGCCGACGACCGACCCGGATGAGCTGAGCGGATGGTTCACGCTGGGAGCCGACCGCAAGTCACTGGAGCTCTACCTCGAGGGGTTCCGGCACACGGTGGCCGTGATGCAGACGCGAGACGCGGTCGAGCGGGTGGCGGCCGAATGCGCGGAGGACCTGGCCGCCGATGGCATCGTCTACGCCGAGGTACGCATGGCCCCGGAGCTGCTGACCGATGACGGCCTGTCGCTGGACGAGGCCGTGACCGCAATGACCGACGGCTTTTGCCGTGGGTCGGAGGGACGGCCGATCACCATTGGCCTGATCGTGACCGCCATGCGTCAGGCGGCGAAGTCGGTGGAGATCGCCGAGCTCGCGGTGCGGCACCGCGACGCGGGGGTCGTCGGGTTCGACATCGCCGGACCGGAGGCCGGATACCCGCCCACGCGACACCTTGACGCGTTCAACCTGATCGCCCACGAGAACTTCCATTTCACCATCCACGCAGGTGAGGGATTCGGGCTTCCATCCATCTGGGAAGCGCTCCAGTGGTGTGGCGCCGAGCGGCTTGGCCACGGCGTACGGATCGTGGACGACATCACCGTCCGGCCGGACGGCCGCGTTGCCCTCGGACGGCTCGCATCCTACGTGCGCGACACGCGCGTCCCGCTGGAGATGTGCCCAACCTCGAACGTCCATACCGGGGCGGCCGCGTCCATCGAGGAGCATCCCATCGACCTGCTGCGCCGATTGCGCTTCCGTGTGACGGTCAATACCGACAACCGGCTGATGAGCGGAATCACCCTGTCGAGCGAGTTCGCCACCCTTGCTCGCGCCTTCGGTATCGGTCTCGACGACATGGAGTGGCTGACGCTCAACGCCATGAAGTCCGCCTTCTGGCCCTTCGATGGCCGCCTGCGGATCATCAACGAGCAGATCAAACCGGCGTATGCCTCGCTGCGGGCGGCCCAGGCTGCGGCCGAGCTGGCAACCGCCTGATCATGCCCGGGTGGGTACCAGGTAGCCGCTGACGGCACCTTCGAGGGCCGATCCTTCCGAGGCCGTGAGAGGGCGCAGGGGTGCGCGCATTCCCGGCGACACCGGAACGCCGCGCATGCCCAGCACGTGCTTCGCGGCGGCGCTGAGGCCGTGCGGCTCCATGGCATCGCGCAGCGTGCGCAACCGATCCATGGCGGCATCGTCGCCAGCGTCGAGTGCCGCACGAACCACGTCGGGGAAGGCTGCCGCCATCCCCGACACCGTCCCGATCGCGCCGTGCGCCAGGCCGTTGGCGATCAGCGGTTCCATGCCGATGAGCACCGGCAGGCCGAGCTCCAGATATGGCGCGACGGCCTCGAATGGCGATTCGCTGACCTTGAGGCCCGCCAGGTTGTCGACCGTCTCCGCGATGCGCCGGATGACCGCAACCGGCAGCGGGTATCCCGAACGCGCGGTGAAGGCGTAGCAGTAGAACGGCAGCGGAGCGCAGGCGCGAGCCGCGGCCACGAAGTGGGCGGTCAGCGCATCGGCGTCGAGCGCGAAGTAGGGCGGCGGGATGACCGCCACCGCATGGGCTCCGATCTCTGCAGCATGCTCGGCCAGTGCGACGGTGTCGGCCGTGCTCTGGGCGCCGGCGTGCACGACCAGCGCGCCGGAGACCGCTGCGCGGAAGGTGGTCGCCACGCGCTGGCGCTCG
>JACDBS010000017.1 GCA_013694795.1 Chloroflexota bacterium
CGAGCGCCACCTCGGAATAGCGTCGATACATCGGCGGATCGCGGCGTAAGTGGTCTCCCGCGCGCCCTGGCGCCGATGTATCGGCCCTCGTTGCGCATGAACGGCGCGCCGGTGCACCCCCCGTGCGGAGTCTGGGCCGATGTATCGGCACAGCGCGACACAGCCCAACCGCCAGGACGCGAGGCGCCGATCTATCGGCGTGGCGGTTGCCGACGTCGAATCCACAGCAGGCCGTCGCGACCGAGAGGCTCGCCGGTCCGTAAAGCCCTCAGGACCTCGCGCGACTCTGCAGGCAGCACCGCTCGGACGAATGCCGCGTGTGCGGCGATCGCACCTCGATTTCGCTTCGTGTCCTCGATGACCATCACGAGGCGCACCGGCCGCTGGTGATGCGCGGCGAGGAACTCGCGCTTGCGGGAGTTGCGGCGGTGCTGTGCCTGGAGGTCCAGAATCAGCCGGTCGATCTCGGTGTCAATGATTTCCCGAGCGCCGAAGAAGCCGATGTCCGCCGCCTCGCCGTGGTCGCCCGCTGCCAACTCCATCACCGGCTTCCACGATGCGTGGGCGAGCGAGCACAGCAGCTCCGCAACATGGATCTGCCCAGAATCGCGAAGTGGTGGCGGCCGCGCGGGATACGCCCGCACCACCACATCCAATCCGACGGCGGAGCCCACCGCGCAGAGCGTGTCGAGCTGAACGCCCGGCTCGCCCTCCTCGACGCGCCTCACCGTGTCCCGTGACACCCCGGCCCGGCGGCTGATCTGCTCGCGCGTCATGGCGTGATCTGCACGGGACAGGGCGATCGTCGAACCGACCGCCTCGGATTGCACGCGGGACCGCCTCATCCCCAGCTGCCTGGCCGCATGGCGTCGACTTGTCATTGCTGCATGATGCCGATGTGCGCTTACTGGCTGCTTACTCGCCGATTAGTCGACGGATCGCGGCGTGGGCGGTCGGCCGCGCGTCCTTGCGCCGATGTATCGGCCCCCGATGCACGTGAACGGTGCGCCGATGCGCCGCTCGTGCGGAATCTGGGCCGACGTATCGGCATAACGCGACGTGGAGAAGATCCTTGCCACGAAACGGCGATGTATCGACACAGCCGCTGAGGCACGGGCAGAGGTTGTACGGAATCCGGACGGCGCCTATACTCGCGACCCCTCCACCGAGGGAGGATTGCAGGGCCCGAGCGGCCCACGGAGGAACCGAGTGGCCGATGCTCCCCGTTCCGTGCTTGTCGTGGACGACGAGCCTCAGATCCGCTCGCTTCTGAGCGACCTGCTGAAGGAGGACGGCTACAAGGTCCGCACGGCGACGACCGGCGCGGAGGCGCTGGAGTCGATCGCGAAGGACCTGCCGGACCTGGTGATGATGGACGTCAAGCTCCCCGACCAGGACGGTCTGGGTGTGCTGAAGACGCTGAAGCGCGAGCATGGCGAGCTCGAGGTCATCGTGATGACCGCCTTCGGGGGCTCGAGCACCGCCATCAAGGCCATGGAGCACGGGGCGTATGACTACGTCACCAAGCCGTTCGAGATCGAGGACCTGCTCGCCACCCTGAAGCGCGTCTTCGAGCACGTCGACATGAGCTCCGAGGTCTCCGCCCTCCGACTGGAGCTGGGCAAGAGCGCGGCCGAGCGGGAGCGCATCGTGGGCAGCGCGAAACCGATGCTGGAGGTCTTCAAGCTCATCGGTAAGGTGGCTTCGTCCGACGCGACCGTGCTGATCACCGGCGAAAGCGGAACCGGCAAGGAGCTTGTGGCGGAGGCGCTGCATCGGGCCAGCAAGCGCAATCCGCATCCGCTGGTCAAGGTGAGCTGCGCGGCCCTGCCGGAGACGCTGCTCGAGACCGAGCTGTTCGGCCACGAGAAGGGCTCCTTCACCGGCGCCATGACCATGCGCAAGGGCCGATTCGAGACCGCCAACAAGGGAACGATCTTCCTGGACGAGATCGGCGAGATGACCCTGGCGACGCAGACGAAGCTGCTGCGCATCCTCCAGGAGCGGGAGTTCGAGCGCATCGGTTCGAACGTGCCCATCAAGATCGACATTCGCGTCATCACCGCCACCAACCGCAACCTGGCCGAGGAGGTTGACGCCGGCCGGTTCCGCGAGGACCTCTATTACCGGCTGAACGTGATCCATATCGACATGCCTCCGCTGCGCGAGCGCAAGGAGGACATTCCGCTGCTGGTGGAGCACTTCCTGGTGAAGTTCCGCCACACGCCCGGATCCATCCCCACCACCATCAGCGAGGACGCCCTGGCGCGCCTGGTGGAGTACGACTGGCCCGGGAACGTGCGCGAGCTGGAGAACGCCGTCGAGCGCGGGGTGGTCCTGTCGCGCGGAAACCCCATCACCGCCGAGCACCTTCCCTTCGCCAACCGTGGCGAGGCGAAGGACCGCAAGGCGCTCGTTCAGCGTCGTACCCGCCTGGATGACGAAACGGCAGCTCTGGGCGACCGGCGGGATTCGCTCGAAGCCGATGAAGCCGCCGCCGAGGCAGCCGATCTGGCCGTGGGCGAGGCCAACGGCGACGCTGCGGGTGGGTCCTTCAAGGATCGCGTCTCGTCGCTGGAGCGGCAGCTCATCGCCGAAGCCCTCGACCGTGCCGGCGGCAACCGCACCAAGGCCGCCGATGACCTCGGGATCTATCGCCGCCTGCTCTACGCCAAGATCAAGGAATACGGCCTCGAGGAGTAGTCCTTCGCCCGGCGGGCCGGTGGCGCGTTCGCGTGTGACCATTTCCATTGGCCATCCGTGGCCGGACGCGTGATTCCGGCGGGGTCTGTCCTCTACAGCGGCCACACCGGCGGCCACAGCGGATCCCAAGGCAACGGGTGGTATCCTTCTTGCCTTTCCCAAGGCAGATACCACACGCACGAAGGAACGCTATCGCCATGTTCAGCCGCGTTCGAATTGCGATCCGCTTCTTCTTCGTCGGGCTGGCGGTTGGCATGCTCCTGGCGCCACGCAGCGGCGAAGAGACTCGACGCCTGGTGCGCGAGAAGGCAGATCGACTCCTCAACGACGTCCTCGACGCCGCGACCCTGGGCACCTACGAGGCCGGGACGACCGAAGAGGCCACGCCAACCACTCCCAGGCGCGCCGCCAACGGCAGCCGCACCCGCGCCAAGGCACCGGCCGCCAGCGAAGCGGGCGTCTAAGCAGCGACCAATAGACCGATGCGCTGGCCGCGGATCCCGCGGCGGCGCCGCGGTGCCACCCCCCGACCGGATCATGCGCGCGATCGCGCGCGGATGGTGGCCGAGCAGCTCGAGGCGCGCGGGATCGACGATCCGGAGCTGCTGCGAGCGTTCGCGACGGTCGAGCGACACGCCTTCGTGGACGGCGACGAGCCCTATGGCGACCACGCCCTGCCGGTCGGATCGGGGCAGACCATCAGCCAGCCATACGTCGTGGCGCGCATGACGCAGATCGCCCGACCGACCGAGGGGTGGACCGATGCCAACATCCTGGAGATCGGTACCGGCTCCGGCTACCAGGCCGCCATCCTGGCGGAGATGGGCGCGAAGGTGACGAGCATCGAGCGCCATGAAGGCCTGGCCGCATCGGCCCGCACAAGGCTCCGCTATGCGGGCTACGCAAACGTGGAGGTGCACGTCGGCGACGGGACGGCGGGATGGGCAGGTGCAGGTCCGTATCGGTCCATCCTGGTCACCGCCGGGGGTCCATCCGTGCCGCAGCCGTTGCTGGAGCAGCTGCATCGGTCTGGGGGCAGGTTGGTCATGCCGGTCGGCAGTCGCGAGCACCAGTTCCTGACGCTGGTCGAGCGCGACGGCGATGATGTGCGCAGCACGGAGCTGGAGCCCGTCGTGTTCGTGCCACTCATCGGCCAGTACGGCCTGGTTGAAGAGCGCGAGGTTTGAGCGAGCGCTGGCACACCTCGTGCATCTACCCTAGGCGGAGGAGGTGAACTCAGCATGACCCACGACCATCGACACGACCCGAATGACCCGGCCGATGTCCATGACCACGCCGATGAGGGCACCCGCGTCGTCGAGCGGCAGACCTACGTCGAGCGCCCCGTCGCCGATCCTGGCTACGTTCCACCGGCGGCCGGTGCAGGCCAGGTGAACGTTTCCAACTCGGGACCCGGCTACGTCGCGACCACGCCCGGCCCGCTGTACTACGCGAGGCGCGTCGTCTCGCTGCTGTTCGGCATCCTGGCCGTGCTGATCGGCCTGCGGATTCTGCTGCTGCTGTTCGTGGCGAACCAGCAGAACTCCATCGTGGACTTCGTGTACGGCGTGACCGAGCCGTTCGTGGCTCCGTTCCGCGGCATCTTCCAGTTCGACGCGGTGACGCCTGGTGGCGGCAGCGTCTTTGACATCGCCGCGCTGGTGGCTCTCATTGGCTGGCTGCTGATCTACCTGCTCATCATGGCCATCCTCCGTCTGGGCGACCGGGACCGGGCCGTCGTCTAGCCTCTAGCCGTATAGACCGATGCGCCCCTCCTCGATTCTTCGGGGAGGGGCGTTTCTCTGGTCGCCCGTGCGGGGTTTGCGCTGGGGCGCAAACAACTCGGAGGTTCGGGCTCGTTTCGGGGCAGATTCGCGCTGGCGGGCAAACGGTGCGGCTGATTGAGCCGATTCCGACGCCAACCTCCGAGTTACTTGCGCTGGAGCGCAAATCCAACGGTAAGTGGCCGGTAAGGACCCCTCTGCCAGCATCGGCGCCATGGGAAACAGGCAGTCTGTCGTGCGCGAGGCCGCCCGCTTCGCCGAGTGGGTCCTTCGAGAGGTGGGGCGCGAGCTCAGGGTGGCACGGCTCATCGCCGGCATGACCCAGGGCCAGGTCGCCGGCGTGCTGGGCACGTCGATCTCGCACGTCAGCCGGGTCGAGCACGGGCTCATCAAGGGCGCTGGGCTCGTGGCGCTATCGAGGCACGCAGCGGTCGTCGGGCTCAAGCCGTGGATCAAGCTCTACCCGATCGTCGGCCGGCCACTGGACAGGGCGCAGCTTGCCCTGTTCGCCAAGTTCCGAGACCGGATCGCGGGTACCTGGCGGGTGACTCTTGAAGCCCCGATGCCAATCCCCGGCGACCTGCGCGCAGCGGATGCGCTCCTGGCGATGCCCGGCTGCCAGTGCATGGTCGAGATCATCACGCGCCTCGCAGACTTCCAGGCACAGGTGCGAATGGCCCACCGGAAGCAGCGGGACATCGGTGCGTCGCGGCTGATCCTGGTCGTCGCCGGTAACGACACGAACCGCCGCGCAGTTCGGGACGCAGGCGCGGCGGTCCGCGATGCATTCCCGTTGGACACCAGGGCCACCCTCGCGGCGCTGACGTCGGGGGTGGATCCGGGCGCGGATGGCCTGGTCCTGCTCTGAGTCTCTGGAGAAGTTTGCGCTGGGGCGCAAACCGTGCGGAACGCCAGGGGCACCGCACGCGCAGACTCAGCCGGGTGGCAGCTCGAGGGCGCCGCGCTCCAGGGGGCCCGGTGAGCCGGAACCCTCGCCCAGGAGCACGCCGGCGCGGGCCAGCTCCTCGTCGTAGAGAGCCTGGGTGCGGCGCACCTGGGCATCGATGCTGAACCGATCCACCACGGTCCGATACCCGGCCTCGCCGATCCGCCGGCGCAGATCAAGGTCGTGCAACAGGGAACCAATGGCCTCCGCCAGCGCGCCCGGGTCCGCGGGTGGAACGAGCAGCCCGTCCACACCGGAGGTGATGACCTCCGGGATGCCGCCGACCGCGGAGGCCACGACGGGGACGCGCCGGGCCATGGCCTCCAGGATGGAGATGCCCTGTGCCTCGCGCAGGGAGGGAAGGACGGCAACGGTCAGGTCGGCCGTCAGGGCGGAGACATCCTCCCGCCGCCCGGTGAACACGACACGCCCGTCCACGCCGAGGGATACGGACAGGGCGCGCAATGCATCGGTCTGGGAGCCTTCGCCAACGATGACCAGGCGTGCCTCCGGCGAACCAGCCAGCACCGATGGCATGGCTTCAACCAGGAACCGATGTCCCTTCTCCGGCTCCAGGCGCGCAACCACGCCGAGCAATGGGGCACCAGGCGGAATGCCGAATTCGCGGCGAAGGGTGCATGACGTTGGCGAGGCGAATCGCGCCAGGTCGATCCCGTTCGGGAGGACGGTGAAGCGTGCGCCGGCGCGACCCTCCGCGGAGACCTTGCGGGCGATGCTGTCGGACGGGACGATCAGCCGGTCCATGGACGGCGTCAGCGAGGCCAACAGCGCGGCATCCGAGGGCGAGCGGACGCGCGACGAATGGACGGTGGCCATGATCACCGGCGTGCCGGCGGCGACGGCTGCCCGGGTCCCGAGCACCTCGGCGCGGTACATGTGGGAGTGGACGAGGTCGATCTCCTCGCGGCGCAGCCACGCGGCGAGAGCGCGGATCGCGAGGGCGTCATCGGTCTCGTCGATGATGTCGACCGGCAGGCCAAGCGCCCGCACGCGTGACACCGCGGAGCCGGCGGAGAGGGAGAGGGCGCGAACCTCATAGCGGGATCGGTCCAGGCGCAGGAGCAGCCCGGTGTAGCTCTCCTGGGCGCCACCGTTGCCGCCGGTCGCCAGCAGCTGAAGGATCCTGGGTCGCGGATGGCTCCTGGACCGATGAATCCGCCGGTGCCTGGTGTAGGCGGCCCCGGCGATGGCGCCTTCGTGATCTGGCGAGCCAGCCGGGAGCGGTCGATGGGAGTTCACACGCTCGATGCTAGGGAGGGCCGGTCTGTTTCGTCAAAGTGGCCCTTGCCGGCCTGGTCCGAGGCCCCCGCGGTTGCACTCAGCGCACCGATCTACCACGCACAGGCGGTTTGGGCCGCCGATACGGTCAGAAGTTGCGTGGGCGCGCAACTCTTGGCCGAATTGAGGCGCACCTTCGTAGATAGGTGCGCTCAGCGCAACGCATGGAGTGTAGGCGCGTCAATGGCAGACATCCGAACCGGCATCGGCTTCGAGGTGCCGCCAGACTTGCATTTTGATGCTAGCATGCGTGCATGCGAACGACGGTAACGCTCGACAAGGATGTGGCCGCCGCGGTGCGACGGCTGCGACTGAGCGAGGGCATGGGGCTCAGCGAGGCGCTGAACCGCCTGGCCCGCGCCGGCCTGACAGTGAAGCCATCCTCGAAGCCATTCCGGCAGCGCGCCGT
>JACDBS010000044.1 GCA_013694795.1 Chloroflexota bacterium
GGGTGCGCTCGATGCCGACCCCGGCGAGGGGCGGAAACGTGTAGGCGATCATCAGCACGCGGCGCATCGGTCAATGATTCCGGGAGCGCAGGGTCCACAGCTCGCCCAGCCCGGAGACCAGGCGACGCCACTCCGCGCCGGTGGGCAGGATGAAGTCACGCTTGCGGCGGCGCGACAGGCGGGCGGCAATGAAGAGCAGCAACGTGGCGTTGACCGAGTACGAGATGAGGGACGCGATCGCGGCGCCGACGAAACCCAGGGGCGGGATGAGCACCAGGTTGGCGACGACATTGATGGCCAGCGCGGACCCCGACGCGATCGCCACACGCAAAGGAATCCCCAGGCCGCCGACGTAGCTGGCCAGCACCTTGGCCACGGTGAGCGCGATGATCCCCGGCAGGAGAATGAGGAACGCCGGCAGGCTGTCCCGGAAGTCGGGCAGCACCACGTGGACCGCCACGAAGGCGAGCGGGATGAGCCCGACCATCGAGATCAGGGTGATGAGCACGGTGAAGCGCGCGACCGTGGCGACCGTCTCGTCGGCGCTCTTGCGCTCCATGCTGGCCACGCGGGGGAAGAAGACGGTGCTCACCGCATCGGGCACGAAGAAGGTCAGCTCGGCCAGGCTGACGCCCAGCGTGTACAGACCGATGGCGCGGGGGTCCCCGGTGAGCGCGCTGAGCATGAAGACATCGGCCCGGTAGCCGAAAAAGCCGGACAGGCTGGCGGGGTAGATCTTGGCGCCGAAGGAGCTGAGCTCACCGATGCGCGCCGCTCGCTGCTCATGTGCGTCCGGCTCGCGCCGTCGCACGCGCCACAGCTCGATGCTGGTGGCAAGCGCGGTGGCGCCCGACACGACGATCGTCGCGAAGACCGCGCCAAGGACCCCCAGCCGCAGGATCCCCACCAGCAGCACGATCAGCACCAGCATGACGGCCGACTGCCCGACCAGGATGAGGTTGTAGTTGCGCATGACCCCGCGGCCGATGAGAACGGCCCCGGCGAAGGCGGCCACGAGCTGGAAGGGGATGGTGATCATGGCCAGGCGGAGGAGATCGGCCGGTGCCGCCTGCAGCACGTTGGTGCCGAGCCACGGGAGTGCGAGGAGCGTTCCACCCAGCAGGACGACCGAAAGGACGCCCGACAGGAGGAGCCCGATGACCTGGAGGCTGCGCCCTGAGCGTCCGCGCCCGGCAAAGAAGCTGAACGCGTTCGGCAGGCCGAGCTGGCCCAGCGTGACCAGCGTGGTCGGCGCCAGGGTGACCACGCTGTAGATGCCGCGTCCCGAAGCGCCGAGGATGCGCGAGAGCGTGAACGAGATGACCAGGCCCAGCCCGAAGCGCACGACGCGGGTGGCGAACACGCCCATCACGCGCTGGCCGAACGGCGACGAGATCATGGCCCATCCACCAGTCGTCGGTACAGCTCCTCCATGAGGCTCATGTTCGCGGTGTAGTCGGCCGTTCGCACGACATGCTCGCGCAGGACCGATCCCAGCGCGTCCCGCGCCGGGCGGTTGAGATCAAGCATGCGCACGATGGCGACGGCCAGCGCCTTCCAATCACCGATGGGCACCAGCGCGTCCGGCGCCAGCGGCTCCAGGACGGCGCGGATGGGTGGCAGGTCACCGGCCACGATGGGGGTGCCGCAGGCCATGGCCTCCAGCAGCGTGACCGGGAAGCTGTCGCTCTCCGGCACCGAGACGACGACCGAGGCGGACCGATAATGGCCCGGCAGATCCTCCTCGCCGATGCGGTCCAGCACGCGCACGCGCTCTGTGATACCCAGGTCGCCCATCTGTCCGCGCAGCATGGCAAGGTACGCCGGGTCGGCGTCGAGGGCGCTCATGACGAGCAGCGTGTCGTCCGGCAGCGTGGCGAAGGCCGCGATGACGGTCTCGTGCCGATACAGGGGGCGGATGGCGCGCGGCGAGAGGATGATGCGGCGGCTTTCGGCCAGCCCGCGCTCGGCCGGTCCGGGCGCGAAGCGTGCCGTATCCACGCCATGGTGGACCAGCTCGACGCGTCCTGCGCGAGCCCCGTTGGCGATGATCGCCTCGCGCATGAACGGCGAAACGACCGTGACGAGGTCGGCCGCGCGCAGCGTCTGCCGGTCGCGCCAGCGTACGCGCCACGTCCGCAGCGAGCCGACGAGGACGTCGGAGCCCCAGCCGGAGACCACGAGCGGATGGAATCCGGCAAGCCCGGCCTGCCAGCCGTAGCGCCGCACGAAATGGGCGTGCAGCACGTCGGGCTTGATCCGATCCAGGGCTCGGCGCAGGTTGCGCCGGGTGCCGATGAGCGAGAGCAGCGGCAGGCGGTACCGCCCGTGCGCCTGGTAGCGCTCGACCCGCACGCGTGGATCGAGGCCTGGCTGGATCTCGGCTCCGAAGCCCTCCAGCAGGATGGCTTCATGTCCGCGGTCACAGAAGTACGCCATCCAGCGCCGGACATGGACGCTGTTCGGGTCGCCGATGAACGCCAGCCGCAACGGCTTCATGCCGGAGCAGCCAGGCGGCGGTACAGGGCCTCCATGCGCGTCATGTTGGTGTCGTAATCGGCCGTCCGAATCACGAACGCGCGCAGGGCCCGGCCCAGTCG
>JACDBS010000076.1 GCA_013694795.1 Chloroflexota bacterium
GAGTATGAGCCGCGTGTGAAGGACCGATGAACGGCCGCCGCGCCCCTGCCAGTTGCGTGAAGACGTGGCAGGGCCCGACCTTGACCGCCGGGCCCGCGGGATCGGAGCGGTGGGGCCTAACTGGAAGCAAGGCCCACCGAGCTGGCCGGCAGGCCGAAGGTCTCGCCAACCGACGTGAGGCTGCCGTCGCCGCCGTTGATGCCGAAGCCGGCGATCGAGTCAGTCCCGGCGTTAAGCACGAACAGGAAGCGGCTGTTGTGGCTGACGTCCGCGTCGATCGGCGAGCTGCCGGCACCAGTCACCGCGGTGACGCCGTCGGGGTCGAGCAGCGTCAGGCTACCGTCGCTACCGATGGCGTAGCCGCTGACCGTGACGCTGCCAGTGTTCGTGACGTAGGCGAAGCGCCCGCTGCCCGTCACCAAACGGAGTCGCCCCGGCGGAGGCCTGCACGTTTGGGCCGGTGGCGATGCCATCGACGCCCACGGTGTAGGTCGAGATGAGGTTCGTCATCTTCTCGGTCACGACGAGCACCGACCCGTCGGGGTTGAACTCCACCTGCGCCGGTCCGGCCGCGGTGCTGCTCAGCGGGCGGGTTGGGCAGGAGAGCTAGCGAGCCATCGGCGCCGATGGTGAAGCCGCTGATGTTGCCGGTGTCACCGGCATTGAGCGTGTACGTCGTCGAAATCCGTCGCCCCGCGGGTAGCGCCCCGCGGGCGCAGAGGATCAACCCAGCCAGTGGGTCAAGCCGGTCAAGCCGACTCTCTCCCCGCGCCTATGACTTGGGCGGTATCCGCTGGTGTTCCCGAAATTGGCGGTAGAGCCCGGGCAGGTGGGCCATCGGGTCACGGTAGAAGGTGTCCGGGTCAATGGTCATGCGGGCATGCGCCGGAGCGGGTTGGACGACCGGGTGGGTCGCGGCGAAATCGCGCAGGATCAGCGCATGTGGCTTGAGAGAGCCATCTGGCCGGATCAGCCCAAAAAATCGCTCATGGCGTGCATCCTGAAAGGGCGGCCGCTCCCACAGCGAGCGGTGGTAATCGGCGAAGCACCAGATCAGGGCTCCCAATGCCCCGACTTCCACGAGGCGCGGCAGCACCGCGGCGATGTACTCTGCAGCCGCCTCCTCGGACGCCATGAATTGCCGGCGCTCCGTTCCAGCAGCTATCCATGTCCGGACACGCGACGGTTGTCCAGGAGACGTGGTGCATGCCCCGAACTCCTCGACCAGCACCGGCCGGCCGGCGAGCGATGCGGTGACGGCGCTGCAGAACGGAGCGAAGTCGGGGTCGAGCGGTCCGTTTGCCCAGTCGGTGTACAAGGGATAGGGGTGGGCCGTGGCGAGGTCTGCCGTCTCGAAGATCCGGTCGATGCGGAGTCCGTTATCTGCGACCAGGTTAGCCAGGTGCAGACCGCAGGTGACGAGGTGGCGGTCGTCCACATCCCGGATGGCGGCCGTCATAGTGCGCACCCACATTGGGCCGCTGTCGGCGTCGGGTGGCAGCGCAAAGACATCAGGCTCGTTCCCGAGGTTCCAGAGCCAGATGGCGGGATGGTCGCGCAGGGCGCCGACGACGGTGCGGATCAGGAGTCGCTCGGCGCGTAGCGCCTGCGCGTCCACGTACGGATTGCGGTAGCCGCTGGCAACGACACGGCCTCCGCTGACCACCGGTCCACTCGCGGCCGGCGGCGGCAGCCGCTCATCCAGCAGCCAGCCTGGCGCCCAGTTCGAGCCGCTCATGTGGCCGGTGAAGAACGTCACATCGAGCCTCAGCTCATGCTCGGCCGCGAGATCGGCCACTTGCACGAGGCGAGCGAGGGCAGTCGGTGCGACCTGATCCGCCTGTGGCTGAAAGTCATCCCATAGCAGGAAGAGCCGCACGGCCCGCAGCCCGAGATCGCGGATAAGCGCGAACTCGTCTCGCGCCTCGCCGGGATCGAAGTCACGCCACCAGCCCATCGCCTTGCGCCGCGGCCAGTAGTTGACCCCCAGGATGAACGGTTCGGTCATCGGTTCCGCCAACGGGAGATTAAGCGTTGGGCTAAGCGTCGCCACTCTGACTGTGCCGGCGCAGTCGCGCGACCCCGATCCGCGCGTCGGCCATCCCGTAGAAGATGTAGGCCTCAGTGTCGGAAACCTGCTCGAGGGCAGTCGGGAAGACGACGTTCGGCACGGTCCCGTGGATCTCCTCCGGCAGCTCCGGCTCGAGCAGCGGATCTCGTGAGCGGGCGATGACCCTGGTCACATCCGACGGATCGAGGATCATGACCCCGGCCGCATAGCGCACCTTGGGCTGGAGGACCCGATCGGGGTCCAGCTCCCCGGAGACGCCGTGGAAGACCAGCATCCAGCCCTCGGGGACCCGGACGGGCACTGACCCGGCGCCGATCTTGAGCGCCTCCCACGGCTGTTCCGGCAAGGCAACCAAGCGATGGTCTGCCAGCCGCGCCAGGCTGCGGATGTCTCGCGCAACCGCAGCGGCCGGAGTGAAGGAGACCCAGATCCCGGGCCGCGGATCGTGCAAGCCATGAGGGAGTGACTCGCCCTCTCCTTCGCGAATCCACGACAGGTCCCACATCGGCCGATGGAGCATGGCGTAGCTCGGTACGCCGTCAGGGCCGGGTATCGGTTCGGGAAAGAACATCGCGTCCTTGTTGGGGTACAGCTGCAGATCGGAGCCGAGTTCAGGCTCGTAGGCGAACGAGGCCGGCCCGAGCCGCTCCCACACCATGAGGTCGTCAGAGGTGGCGATCGCCACTCGTGGCCCGAGTGGACCGTATGCGGTGTAGACCATGACGTGGCGATCGAGAGCAGGTAGATAGGTGATACGGGGGTCCTCGACCCCCCCGCCGAGCGCATTCTTCTCCCAGGATTCCTGCGACTCGAGGACCACGCCGAGCCGCTCGACCGAACGAGGTATGCCGGCGGCATCGAGCTCCACCCGCACCCGCCCCACGCGCGACACGTTTCCGGCGGCTACGAGGCGAGGAAACAGATAGAGCAGACCGTCCCGTCCTCTGGCGCTGGCGGGGTTGAGCACCCCCCAGGCCTCGTCAGGATCGGCAGGGTCCGCCGACATCAGCACGCCGATGCGTTCGATGGTGTATGGCGGCTGGGTTACCAGCTCACGCTTCGTCTGTTCCCGCACGCTGCCTCCACGATCGGCCGATTCCCGAGACTCCCGCGTCCAGCAGCGTCAGCTTGCGGTAGGGCTTGACGACTAACGGGCGAGCGCCGTACTGTACTAAAACCTTTTAGTAAGCGGGCGAGTAGCCTAGCAGTTCCGGCAGCTATGACAACGGTCCTGGCAGAAGGCAACGCGGAGGTTGGCCCAGTGAAGCCGGCGACTTGAGCCTGACTCGACGGCGCCGCCGCACGACTATCGGGGACGTCGCGCGTCTGGCCGGAGTCTCCAATGGCGCGGTTTCGCTCGCCCTGAGCGGCAAGGCCGGAGTCGCTGATACCACGCGCGGACGGATCATCGCCGCGGCGGACGAGCTCGGCTGGCATCCGAACATCGGCGCTCGGGCGCTCCTCAGCTCGCGAGCGTTTGCTGTCGGCCTGTTGATCGCGCGCGACGCTGAGCTCCTTGGCGCGGACCCGTTCTTCCCCGCTTTCATCGCGGGCATCGAGATGGAGCTCTCGGGGCGTGGCTATGCACTCGTCCTGCAGGTCGTGCGCAACGATGCGATCGGTGAGGACGACGCGTACCGCAGGCTGGCCCAGGAAGGCCGCGTCGACGGGGTCTTTCTAACCGACCTTCGGGACGGTGATCGGCGAATCGCCCTCGTCGAAGAGCTCGCCCTTCCAGCCATCGCCGTCGGAGAGCCGAGCGGTCGCACATCGATCCCCTGGGTAGCCATCAATCATGTGGCCGCTGTCCGCCAGGCGGTCTCGCACCTCCTGTCGCTCGGACATCGCCGCATCGCCTTTGTCGGTGGGACGCCGGGCTACGTTCACTCGGCGACGCGGCTCGCCGCCTGGCGCCATACCCTCGAGCGGGCCGATGTTTCCCCAGGGCCGGACATCAGCGGAGATTTCACCGGCGCCGGTGGGGCGGTGGCCACGGCACGACTGCTCGGGGCCCCCGATCGGCCGACGGCGATCGTGTTCGCCAATGACCTGATGGCGATCGCGGGCATGAGCGT
>JACDBS010000121.1 GCA_013694795.1 Chloroflexota bacterium
GCCGCGCTCGGCGAGTGCATCGGCCAGGCGCGCGAAGAGGCCGGTGGGCTCATCGGTGCGCATCGGTGCATACCAGGCCGGATGGCCACCGCGGTCCCATCCGCCGTCTCGGCCGCGCGGCAGCCAGCTCGGCACGAGGAGCGCCCATGGGGCGCGCCCATCACCGGTTGGCAGGGTCAGTGTCGCCGCCAGCGTCAGGTCGCCGGCACGGAAGCGGATGTCGTCGGAGCGTGCCACGGACCGATGGTACGCTCGGCGACCTGATGCCTCACCCCGAGCCGGTCTTCGCACCACCGCCGGAGCCGGTGCCGTTCACGTTCGATCCGCGGGCCGAGCTGCCGAGCACCGCCGAAGTCGTCGTCGTCGGTGGCGGGATGGTCGGCGCATCGGCCGCATACCACCTGGCGAGGGCGGGGATGCCGCCGCTGGTGATCGAGGCCAACACGCCGGCGTGGGGTGCCTCGGGACGCAATGCCGGGATGGCGCTGGCGGGGATCGGCGGTCACTTTCCGCGCGTCACCCGGCTGGTGGCCGACGCCGGCGGCCGCTCGATCCTGGACTACACCGCCCGCTCGCTCGACATGCTCGAGGCGTGGGATGCGGAGCTGTCCGGTGGCATCGAGTGGGACCGGTTCGGCTCGCTCGACCTCGCCACCGACCCCGCGGAGGAGGCGCACGTCCGGCGCATGGCCGAGCTCCAGGCGGCGGAGGGGCTGGACGTCCGAGTCGTCAACGGCACCGAGCTGCGGGACCTGGCGCCGGGGCTGGCGGCGGACGAGGTGCGCGCGGCGAAGTGGACGCCACGTGACGCGAAGCTCAACCCGTTCCGCCTCTGCTACGCCCTGCTCGAGACGGTGCGTCAGCTGGGCGGAACCGTCGTGACCGGCGTTCGGGTGGACCGACTGCTGGCCGCCAGCGGTCGGGTGGCAGGCGTCGCAACGTCGCATGGGGAGGTGTCCGCCGGCGCCGTGCTGCTGGCGACGAACGCGTGGACGCCGGCACTCGCGCCGCACCTCGCCGCCAACCTGACCCCCATCCGCGAGACCGTCTGCGTCACCGAGATGGTGCCGTTCTCGGTTGGGCGACCCGGCTTCGAGACGAACCAGTGCAACGAGTACTGGCGACAGATGCGCAGCGGCGAGGTCGTCATCGGCGGCTTCGCTGTGGCGGACGAGGGCATGGGGATCGGCTCGTACTCGATCCGCGTGCGGCCGCACGTCCCGCCGCTCCTGGCAGCGCTGCTGGCGCGCATGCACCCGGCGCTGGCCGACGCCCGCATCATCCGATGCTGGGCCGGCCTGCTCGATTTCGCCTCGCTCGAGATGCCGATGGCCGGCCCGCTTCCGGCCGAAGACGGCACGCCGCTGCCCGGCGCCTATGTGGCCGCCGGGCTCACCGGCCACGGCCATCCGTACGCCCCGATCCTCGGTCTGCTCACGGCCGAGCTCATCAGCGGCGGTGAGGCTCGGACTCTGTCGCTGGCGCCCTTCGACCCTCGCCGTTATGTGGGCGTCGCGCACGCTCCCACCTGGCTCGAGCCATTCCAGGGCACGGCGACGATCCCGCACTGAGTGGCGGTGCCGATACATCGCCGAAGCGCGTCACGACACCGATGCGGCGCGGCGTAGCGCCGATACATCGGCCTTCATTGCCCGTGAGGGGCGCGCCGGCGCGCCGTTCGTGCGCAACAGGGGCCGATAGATCGACGTATCGCGACGTGGGCCGTTGGCTACGCGCCGGTACGTCGATACATCGGCATCAGCCGAACAGTGGACGCCAGGTCCCCAGGACGAGGCTGACCCCGATGGCGACCGACGCCAGCAGCGCGGCCCCGGCGATCCAGCCCCAGTCTGCGGGGTTCATCCGCTGCACCCGCGCCGCCGTGCGGCACGGCATCGCGCCGAAGCCGCGCGCCTCCATGGCAAGCGCCATCCGGCTTCCCCGTCGCACGGCACCCACCAGCAGCGCCAGCAGCTGACCGGCGAAGAGGCGTAGGGCGGCC
>JACDBS010000093.1 GCA_013694795.1 Chloroflexota bacterium
TTGACGTGGATGCAGCGCGCCTTGAAGAGGGCGTCGTCGCTGGCGTCATGCTTCTCGATGATGCGGAGGCAGGATTCGGCCTCGATACGGGCCTGCTCGGGGTCGTAGACGCCGCACGGGATGTCGCAATGCGCATCGACCACTCGGGTCGGGCGCAGGATGGAGCGAAGGGTGAGCATCGGTCTCCTTTCAAGAGTCGCAGAACCACTTGCTTGTCGATTCTTCATGGTAGGCCGTTGCAAGCGCCGGGCCGATCAGCTGCCCATCACGATGCCGCCGTCCACACCAAGCACCTGCCCGGTGACGTAGCGCGCCTCGTCGGAAGCGAAGTAGATGGCGGCGGCGGCCACGTCCTCGACGCTGCCGATGTAGCCGAGCGGGGTCGCGGCGGTGAGCGCCTCGGTGGCGGCGGGCGGCATGTCGGCGGTCAGATCGGTCTCGATCAGGCCGGGAGCGATGGCGTTGCAGGTGATCCCGCGGCTGGCGAGCTCGCGGGCGGTCGTCTTGGTGAGGCCGATGAGCCCGGCCTTGGCGGCGGCGTAGTTCGCCTGACCCGGATTGCCCATCCGGCCGGCCGCGCTCGACATGTTGATGATGCGCCCGGAGCGGGCCTTCAGCATCGGCCGTGCGATGGCGCGCGTCATCCAGAACGGGCCAGAGAGGTTGGTGCCGATGACGGAGTCCCACTCGTCGGCGTCCATGCGCATGAGGAGGTTGTCTCGCGTGATGCCGGCGTTGTTCACGAGGATGTGGACTGATCCGAGGCCGTCGAGCGCAGCCTTGACGATCGCCTCGCACGCCTCGCGCCCGGCGCCTGTGTCACCCTGGATGCTGAGCGCCCGTCGTCCGTCGCTCGTGATCTGCTGCACCACTTCGTCGGCCGCCTCGGCGTTGCCACGGTAGTTGATGGCAACCTCGGCGCCCTGGCCCGCGAGCGCGAGCGCGATCGCGCGTCCGAGGCCTCGACTGCCGCCGGTCACGAGCGCGGTCTTGCCGGTCAGGTCAAACATCAAGCGGTGACCTCCGTAAGTCGCCGCTGCGGCTGGCCCATGCGGGTCTGCGCGCCGGGGGCGAGGAAGGCGCGGGCCGGATCGGCGGTCCATTCGACTACCGCCGCACCGGCGGTGTAACCGGCACCGAAGGCAACCATCAGGAGCTTGTCGCCCGGCTGGATGCGATCCTCGGCCAGCGCCTCGACCAGCGCCATGGGCACCGATGCGGCGCTCGTGTTCCCGTAGCGCTCGATGTTGAGGTAGGTCTTATCGGCCGGAATGCCCACCGTGTTCTGCACGCTCTCGATGATCCGCAGGTTGGCCTGGTGGAAGAGGAACTGGTCGATATCGCCGACAGCCAGACCGGCATCGCGCAGCGCCGCCTGCGCCGACTCGGCGAGCTGTCGGGTCGCGTACCGGTACACCTCCTTGCCGGCCATGTGCACGAAGTGCCCGCCTTCGGCCACGGTCTGCGGGGTGGTCGGGCAGGCAGATCCGCCCGCGGGGAAGATGATCCCCTCCGCGCCGCTGCCGTCGCTGTACATGTCGAGACCCATCAGCCCACCGCCGCTCTCGGAGGCCGAGACGATCACGGCGCCGGCGCCGTCGCCGAAGAGCACGCAGGTGTTGCGGTCGGTGTAATCGAGGAAGCGGCTCAGCAGCTCCACGCCCACGACCAGCACATTGCGGTACATGCCGCTGCGGACGTAGGCACTGGCCGTGGCGAGCGAGAAGATGAAGCCTGAGCAGGCCGCCATGAGGTCGAAGCCTGCGGCGCGCGTGGCACCCAGCTGGTGCGCAACGAGCACCGCCGTGGAGGGCATGTAGTAGTCCGGCGAACAGGTGCCGACGATGACGAGGTCGAGCTCCGACGCGTCGAGTCCGGCCACGGCCAACGCGTCGCGCGCCGCGTGGACGCTCAGGGTGGCGGTTGTCTCGTCCTCGGCGGCGATGCGCCGTTCGCGGATGCCGGTGCGGCTGACGATCCACTCGTCGGAGGTCTCAACCATCGTGGAGAGTTCGTCGTTGGTCATCACCCGCTCCGGCGCGTACATCCCCCAGCCGGTGATCAGGGCATTGGTCATGGTGGTGCTCCGTGCGTCGCTCATCGGGGATCGACCTCGAGCAGGGGCTGCTTGCGCTTCACCAGCGTCCCGTTCTCCACAAGCACGCGGGTGATCCTGCCGGAAGTGTCCGACTTGATCTCGTTGAAGAGCTTCATCGCCTCGATCAGCCCGACCACCTGGCCGGCGGCGATCTCGTCCCCCTCGTTGACGTAGACGCGGGCACCCGGTGACGGCGATGGATACCAGACGCCGGTGAGGGGCGCGCTCACGAAGCGCATTCCCGGCGCGGGCTCACCGAACGGCGTCAGGCCATCTCCACCCGGGGCAGGCGCCGGGCTCACCGGCGGCGCTGCCGGAACCGCTGGGGACGGAGGAGCCATCACGGCGAAGGGCTTCGCCAGACGAACCTGAAGATCGCCGACGGACAGCTCGAGCTCGTCCAGGCCCGCCTGCTCGAAGGCCGGCGCCAGCAGGTCGACCGCCGCCAGGATGCGGTCCGGCTGATCAGTCATGCGCCTTCGTACCGACGGAACACCAACGTCGCGTTGTGGCCACCGAACCCGAAGCTGTTGCTCATCCCGACCTCCACCTCATCGGCCTGGCGCGCCTCGTTCGGCACGTAGTCCAGGTCGCAGTCGGGATCGGGGTGGTCCAGGTTGATGGTCGGCGGCAGGATGCCGGTCTGCATGGCGCGAATGGTGGCGATCGCCTCGATCCCACCGCCGGCGCCCATGAGGTGTCCGGTCATGGACTTCGTGCTGCTGACCGGCACGCGGTACGCCTGCTCGCCGAAGAGGGTCTTGATGGCAGCCGTTTCGGAGCGGTCGTTGGGCGGGGTGCTCGTGCCATGCGCGTTGATGTAGTCGATGTCGCCGGTGGTCAGGCCAGCATCGGCAATCGCGACACGCATGCTCTCGACCGCGCCGCGCCCACCGGGAGCCGGGAGGGTGATGTGCGATGCGTCGTCGGTGGCGCCGTAGCCCACCACCTCGGCATGGATGCGGGCACCGCGCGCCTTGGCGTGCTCGAGCGCCTCGAGAACGAGGATGCCGGCGCCGTCGCCAATGACGAACCCATCGCGCTCCGCGTCGAACGGGCGGGAGGCCTGCTCCGGGTGGTCGTTACGCCTGGTCGACAGGGCGCGCATGGCGCTGAACGCGGCCACCGGGATCTCGCCGATACCCGCCTCCGCGCCGCCTGCGATCATGACGTCCGCCTCTCCGCGGCGAATGATGTTGAGCGAGTCGCCGATGGCGTGGTTTGCGCTGGAGCACGCGCTGACGGTCGCGTAGTTCGGGCCCCGCGCGTTGGCGTAGATGGCGACGTAGCCCGCCGCCATGTCCGGGATCAACGCGGTGACCAGGAAGGGACCGATGCGCTCGATGCCGTGGAGCACCGCCTCGGCCACGTCTCGGATCATGGTATTGATGCCACCGATGCCGGAGCCGATGATCGCGCCGGTGCGCCAGGCCAGTGCCTCGTCCGTGATCGGGTTCGGCAGCCCCGCGTCGCGCATCGCCTCCGCCGCGGCGGCCCACGCAAAGTGGACATAGCGGTCGTTGCGACGGACCTCCTTTTTCGGCATCACCGTGTCGGCGTCGAAGCCCTTGATCTCGCCCGCGACCTTGCTGGCCGTCTTGACGGGATCGAACTGGGTGATGCGCCCGATGCCGCTGCGACCGTTGACCAGGCCGTCCCAGAAGGCGGCCACGTCGTTGCCGATGGGCGTGAGCGCGCCCATGCCGGTCACGACAACGCGGCGCTCCCCCTCACGCATCGGCCTGCCGCCCGCCGAAAGCAGTTGCAGCGACCGTCTGGTCGCGCGGGATGATGATGGACAGAGTCGCCTCGACGGCAATCTCGCCGTCGACGCTTGCCACGCAGCGC
>JACDBS010000094.1 GCA_013694795.1 Chloroflexota bacterium
CCGCGGAGGCACCCGAGAGCCGTGCCGCCACAGCCATCGAGGAGCCGGCTCCCCCATCCGAGGCGGTCGAGGTGATGACTCCACAGGTCGATACGACGCCACCGGTCGCGGAGCCTGCGGAACCCGCTGTCGCGGAGGTCCCCGGCACCGAGGCCGAGACGGCACCGGCCAAGCCTGCCGCGAGGGCGAAGGCACCCGCGCGTCGGTCGGCTGCCAAGACGCCCCCGGCTGCCAAGACGCCCCCGGCTGCCAAGACGGCCGCCGCGCCCACGAAACCAATCCGGGCTGCCAAGGCGGCCGGGTCCACCAAACCAATCCGGGCTGCCAAGGCGGCCCCGTCCACCAAACCGGCCCGCGCCTCGAAGGCGACTTCCGGCGCCGCGACGGCCCCGGACACCGAACCGGCTGCGGGTGGCGAGCGATCGGCCGACGAGCCGAACGGCAAGGAGTCCTGACCATGTTGATGCCAAAGCGGGTCAAGCACCGCAAGGTGCAGCGTGGTCGGCGCGCCGGGCTGGCCAAGGGTGGCACCGCCGTCAGCTTCGGCGACTTCGGCCTCATGGCCGAGGAGGTCTGTTGGCTCACGAGCCGCCAGATCGAGGCCGCGCGGCGTGCCATGACCCATCACATCAAGCGCGGTGGCCGCGTCTGGATTCGGGTCTTCCCGGACAAGCCCGTCACCAAGAAGCCAGCCGAGGTCCGAATGGGCTCGGGCAAGGGGGCGCCGGACCACTGGGTCGCGGTCGTCAAGCCCGGCCGGGTGATGTTCGAGATGTCGGGCGTGCCAGAGCCGATAGCCAGGGAGGCGATGCGCCTGGCCGGTCACAAGCTGCCGATCAGCACGAAGTTCGTCGTCAAGGAGGGCCTCGAGCATGGACATCAGTGAGGTGCGTGCCCTCTCGGACAAGGACCTGGAGGGTGCGCTGCGTGACGCGAAGCAGGAGCTGTGGAAGGTTCGCTTCGATCTCGCCACGCGACAGGAGAGCAACTACAGCAGGCTGCCGGCGACGCGCAAGCGTATCGCTCGCATCCTGACGGTGATGACCGAGCGTCAGCACGCCGCCGAGGCGCTTGCGGCGCGGACAGAGAAGGCCAGTTGATGCAGGGCAAACGACGAACGAAGACCGGACGTGTTGTGTCCGACAAGATGGACAAGACGATCGTCGTGAGCGTTGAGCGTCTGCGAAGGCACCCGATCTACAAGCGGGTCGTACGCCTCAGCAGCAAGTTCAAGGCGCACGACGCCGAGAACAGCGCGCGGGTCGGCGACACCGTGCGCATCGAGGAGAGCAAGCCGCTGTCGCGAGACAAGCGCTGGACCGTCGTCGAGATCGTGGCGCGTGGCTCCCACGAGGAGCTCGTGGACGGGACGGAGTCGGCATGATCCAGAAGTACAGCAGGCTGCGCGTGGCCGACAATTCCGGGGCGCGAGTCGTAGAGTGCATCTCCGTCATCGGCCGCTCGACCAGTGACACCGCCGAGGTCGGCGATGTCATCGTCGCCGCCGTCAAGCAGGCGCTCCCGAACTCCGGCGTCAAGAAGGGCGATGTGGTCCGAGCCGTCGTGGTGCGAACCACGAAGGAGTACGGCCGCACCGACGGCAGCCACATCCGATTCGACGAGAACGCCGCTGTGCTGATCACCCCGCAGGGCAGCCCGCGTGGCACCCGCATCTTCGGGCCGGTGGCACGTGAGCTTCGCGAGCGCAACTACATGAAGATCGTCTCGCTCGCCCCCGAGGTGCTGTAGATGAACGTGCGAAGGGGTGACACCGTCCTGGTCCTGGCCGGAAAGGACCGCGGCAAGCGCGGGACCGTCGATCGGGTCGAGAAGACGAAGCGCGGCTTCGGCGTGGTGATCCCGGGGATCAACATGGCGAAGCGCCATCAGCGGGCTCGCTCGCGGACGCAGTCAGCCGGGATCATCGACCTGCCGGTCCCGATCCACGTCAGCAACGTCCAGGTCGTCTGTCCGCGCTGCAACCAGCCGACCCGCATCGCGCACGGCAAGCTGGAGGGTGAGCACGGCCGCCGAACGCGGCTCTGTAAGCGCTGCGGCGAGCAGATCGAGGTGACCACCAAGTGAGCGCCGAGGAGAAGAAGCCAACAACCCGCAGCCGCGCTGCTTCGACCAAGGCCACTTCGACCAGGGCTGCCGCATCGGCGACGGCCGCGGGCACCAAGAAGGCCGGCAATGGCGCCTTCCGCAAGCCGGAGTACTCCGGCATGCGCCAGCGCTACCACGACGAGGTGGCGCCGGCTCTCCAGCGCGAGTTTTCATATCCCAACGTGATGGAGATCCCGAAGCTCGACAAGGTCGTGGTCAATATCGGCCTGGGAGAGGCGATCGCCAACGCCAAGGCGCTCGACGCCGCGGTCGGGGACCTGACCACCATCACTGGCCAGAAGCCCATCGTGACCCGTGCCAAGCGCTCCATCGCGCAGTTCCGGCTGCGCACCGGGATGCCGATCGGCGCCAAGGTCACGCTTCGCGGCCAGCGGATGTACGACTTCCTGGAGCGCACCATGTCGCTCGCGCTGCCGCGCATCCGCGACTTCCGTGGCATTCCCACCCGCTCGTTCGATGGGCGAGGCAACTTCAGCCTTGGTCTTCGTGAGCAGCTCGTCTACCCGGAGATCGACTACGACAAGATCGACCGGCTGCGCGGGCTCGAGATCAGCATCGTGACGACGGCGAAGACCGATGAGGAGGGGCGCAAGCTCCTCGAGCTCCTCGGCATGCCGTTCCAGGCGCAGTAAGGAGTATCCGTGGCAAAGAAGTCGAGTATCGCCAGGGCCAAGCGCGGCTCGCGCTTTCCCGTCCGCGACCACAACCGTTGCCAGGTGTGTGGCCGCGCGCGCGGTTACATGCGCCGCTTCGCGATGTGCCGTATCTGTTTCCGGGAGCGCGCTCTGCTGGGCCAGCTGCCGGGAGTGACCAAGTCGAGCTGGTAGAGCTCGTTTGACGTATGGCCGCCATGCTGGCGGCCGCCATCAGCGGCAGGCGCCACCAGCCACAGGTGTGGCAGGAGCGAACCGCCGCCGAGGAGTGAACGAACACCGATATGAACGTAACCGATCCAATCGCCGACATGCTGACGCGCATCCGCAACGCCAGCGCGGCGCGGCACAAGGACCTCAGCCTCCCCTCGTCACGGGTGAAGCGCGAGATCGCGCGCATCCTGGTCGAGGAGGGCTTCATCGACACGTACGAGACGCAGCCGGACGGCGTCCAGGAGAAGCTGACCCTGCGCCTGAAGTACGTTGAGGGCCGCACCCCGGTGGTGACCGGCATCAAGCGCATCAGCAAGCCGGGCCTGCGGGTCTACGCCCGCAAGACCGAGATACCCCGCGTGCTTGGCGGTCTCGGCCTGGCCATCCTCTCCACCTCCCACGGGATCATGACCGGGAACGACGCCCGGAAGCAGAATCTCGGCGGAGAGGTCCTCTGTTACGTCTGGTAAAGGAGCGAACGCATGTCTCGAATCGGAAGAATGCCGATTCCGCTCCCCGACGGAGTGGAGGTCACGCAGGACGGGAGCCACTTGCGCGTCAAGGGGCCGCTCGGCACGCTCGAGCGGACGATCCACCCCGAGATGAAGCTGGAGCGCGAGGACGGCACGCTGCGCATCGTGCGCCCCACCGATGAGCCGCGCCATCGCGCGCTTCATGGACTGACCCGCAGCCTCGTCAACAACATGGTCACCGGCGTGGCGACCGGCTTCACCAAGAATCTGGAGATCAGCGGGGTCGGATATCGTGCCCAGCTCCAGGGCGCGAAGCTGGTCCTGGCGCTCGGCTACTCGCACCCTGTCGAGGTAGACCCTCCCGCCGGAATCGAGTTCCGCGTCGAGACTCCGACGCGCCTTGGCGTCTTCGGGGCCGATAAGGAGCTGGTCGGACAGACTGCCGCATTCATCCGCTCGCAGCGCAAGCCCGAGCCGTACAAGGGCAAGGGCATCCGCTATGCCGGCGAGCAGATCCTCCGCAAGGCCGGCAAGGCCGGCAAGGTCGGGGCGTAAGGAAGACCGATGAAGAACCCATCCCGCGACGCCCTGCGTCGCAAGCGACACGAGCGCCTTCGGCTCCGCATCAGCGGCAGCACGGAACGCCCGCGCCTGTCGGTCTTCCGCAGCGCGAAATTCATCTATGCCCAGGTGATCGACGACACCACCGGGCGCACGCTGGCCGCCGCGTCGAGCCGTGAGAGCGATCTCGCCGGCGAGAGCAAGGTCGACGTCGCGCGCGCCGTGGGTCGGGTGCTCGCCGAGCGGGCGAAGGCCGCCGGCGTGAGCTCCGTCGTCCTCGACCGGGGCGGGTACCAGTACCACGGGCGGGTCCGCTCGCTCGCCGAGGGCGCCCGCGAGGGCGGCCTCAACCTGTAGAGCGAGAGGAGACAGCGCATGGCACGCATCGATGCGTCCAAGCTCAACCTGGAAGAGAAGGTCGTCCAGATCAACCGCGTCGCGAAGGTCGTCCAGGGTGGCCGCCGCTTCAGCTTCAGCGCGGTCGTCGTCGTCGGTGACGGCAACGGGACCGTCGGCGCCGGAATCGGCAAGGCCGGCGAGGTGCCGGAGGCGATTCGCAAGGGCGTCGAGGACGCGAAGAAGCACCTGATCAAGGTGCCACTGGTGGGGGCCACCATCCCGCACGAGGTGCATCGGCATTTCGGCGCGTCGAAGGTGATGCTCAAGCCGGCCAGCGCCGGCACCGGTGTCATCGCCGGTGGCTCGGTGCGCTCGGTCGTCGAGGCCGCCGGCATCCGCGACCTGCTCAGCAAGGCGCAGGGCTCCACCAACCCCGTCAACGTGGTGCGCGCCGCGATGGCGTGCCTGGCGGCGCTTCGCTCGGCCGATGACATCGCCGCTCTCCGCGGCCGGACCGCCGAGCAACTCCTCGGCAAGCGCGGTGCGGAGCTGGCGCGCACGCCGCACGAGATCCCGGAGCGGCGCGAGCCCATGAATACCGGCTTCGGAGGTGGACGTGGCCGCTAAGTCCATCAAGGTAACCTGGATCCGCTCGACGATCGGCCATCGCGCGGCCGCGCGCGGCACGATCCGGGCGCTCGGCCTGCATCGGCTCAATCAGACGGTCGAGGTCGCCGACAACCCCATGATCCGGGGCATGCTGCGGCGCGTGGCCTTCCTCCTGGAGGTCGAGGAGCCGACAGCGAAGCGGGCATCTGCGAAGGAAGAGGAATCGAAGTGAAGCTCCACGATCTGCACCCGGCCCCCGGGTCGCGCAAGCCATCCCGCCGGGTTGGCCGCGGCCATGGCTCCGGACGCGGCAAGACGGCGGGGCGCGGCACCAAGGGCCAGAAGTCGCGCGCAGGCGGGAACCTTCCCGCCTGGTTCGAGGGCGGCCAGACGCCGCTCCATGTCCGGACTCCGAAGCTCCATGGCTTCAAGAACCGGTTCCGCGTCGCGTATGCCCCGCTGAACGTGGGCCGCCTGAGCGACGTTGCATCCGGGACGCTGGTCACCCCTGACGTGCTCGCGCACGACGGGCTCATCCGCGACACAAGGCTCCCCGTCAAGATTCTCGGTGCCGGCGATGCCCCGAAGGGGATCACCATCCACGCGCATGGGTTCAGCCGCTCTGCGCTCGACAAGCTCGCCGCTGCAGGCAGCACCGTGCAGCGACTGGGCTGGCCGGACAACGCGCCCTTCGACGAAGAGGCCGAGGCGGCCGTCGCGGCCGGGATCGCGGAGAAGAACCGCAAGCGACAGGCCAAGAAGGGCAAGGCCAAGGGCGGCACGCCCTCCCGGGCCGCAAGCGCAGCCGAGGCCGAGGCGCCCGAGAGCGACGCCGCCACATCGGCCGATCCTGGCGCAGGCGCAAGCGAAAGCGAAAGCGAGTCCGAGGCTTGATCGAGACGGTCCTCAGCGCCTTCCGTGCGCCGGATATCCGGCGCAAGCTCCTCTTCACGCTCGGGATCCTGCTGATCTTCCGAGCACTGACGAACGTTCCGATTCCGAACGTGAACACGGCAGCATTGACAAACCTGTTCACCGACAACCCGTTGCTCGGGATCCTGAACATCTTCTCGGGAGGTGGCCTGGCGGCCGCATCGATCATTGGCCTCGGCGTAAACCCGTACATCAATGCCAGCATCATCATGCAGCTCATGCGCGGGGTGATCCCGTCGCTCGAGGAGCTCAGCCGCGAGGGTGAGTATGGCCGCAACAAGATCAACCAATACACCCGCCTGCTGACGGTGCCGCTGGCCTTCGCCCAGGGCTATGGCATCAGCGTGCTGCTGTCAGCCAACGGCGTGATCCCGGCCAACGACCTGTTCAGCATTGAGACGCTGAGCCTGCTGCTCAGCTTCACCGCAGGCACCATCCTGCTGATGTGGCTGGGCGAGCTGATCAGCGAGAGGGGCCTGGGCAACGGCATCAGCTTCATCATCTTCGCCGGTATCGTCGGCAGCGTGCCGCAGCAGATCGGTCCGATCCTGTCCGGGCCCGATGCGCCGGCGCGCCTGATCCCGTTCATCATCGTCGCCATCGTCGTGGTCGCCGCCGTCGTCTTCATCAACGAGGGCCAGCGCCGCATTCCTGTGCAGTACGCGTCCCGCGTGCGCGGGCGTCGGATGTACCAGGGCCAGACGCAGTACCTGCCGTTGAAGGTGACGATGGCCGGCGTGATCCCGATCATCTTCGCCGTCAGCATCCTGCTGTTCCCGGCCCAGATCGCGACGTACTTCACCGCGAGCGACATTGACTGGGTTCGCAGCGCCGCGCTCTTCATCAGCGAGAACCTGAACGGCACGAACAATATTCCGCTGTACGGGACGCTCTACTTCGTGCTGGTCGTTTTCTTCACCTACTTCTACACCGCCTTCCAGTTCCGACCTGATCAGACCGCCGACTACCTGCGCAAGAACGGTGGATTCATTCCAGGCATCCGTCCGGGTAAGCCGACGGAGGAGTTCCTGGGCAGGGTGACGAACCGGATCACCCTGGGCGGCGCGCTCTTCCTGGGCTTCATCGCCGTGTTGCCGTACATCGTGACGGCCTTCATTCCCGGAACGAACAATCTCCAGCTCGGCGGGACCAGCATCCTGATCATGGTCAGCGTCGTGGTCGAAACGATGAAGCAACTCGAGGCGCAGATGATGATGCGCCACTACGAGGGCTTCATCAGGTGAACGACAGGCTGGGGGCTGACGCTCCCCGCCTGATCATTCTCCTCGTGGGCGCCGTGGGGGCCGGCAAGGGGACCCAGGCCGCGATCCTGTCACGAGAGCTGCGACTGCCGCACCTGGCCTCGGGGAACCTTTTCCGCGCCGCCATGGCCGCGCACACCGAGCTGGGCGACGAGGCCCGTGGCTTCATGGAGCGTGGCGAACTGGTCCCCGACGAGATGACGATCCGCATGTTCATGGAGGAGCTCGGCGCGTCCCGCGCGGCGCGCGGCGCCATCCTGGACGGCTTCCCGCGTACGGTCGGCCAGGCGCGTGCGCTGGACGAGACCCTCGCGCGCCAGGGCGAGCGCATCCGGCGCGTGATCTACATCGACGTCCCCACCGAGGATCTCATCCGTCGCGTCGCGGGCCGCTGGATCTGTCTGCAGTGCGGCACCCCGTATCACGAAACCACCGATCCCCCGATGGTTGACGGTCACTGCAACCGTGACGGCTCGGTCCTCACCCAGCGCGACGACGACCGTCCCGAGGTCGTCCGCGCACGCCTCGAGCGACAGGTCCCGCCCATGCTGGAGGTCGTCGACCATTATCAGCGAGCCGCCATCGTTGATCGCCTGGACGGTACTCGGCCGATCGAGGAGGTGACCGCCGAGATCCTCTCGCGCATCGGCGAGACCGCGGCGAGCGCATGATGAGCATGCATCGCGCCAGGACCGCCACCGTCAAGCGTGCGGCCGAGATCGACCGCATGCGCGCCGCCGGCGCCATCCTGGTCGACATCCTCGAGGTGCTGAAGGCCGAGATTCGCCCCGGAATCAGCACCGGTGACCTTGACGAGATCGCGGCGCGCATGATCCGCGACGCTGGCGCCATCTCGTCCTTCAAGGGCTACGGCAGCAATCCGCCGTTTCCTGGCGTGATCTGCGCCAGCGTCAACGACGAGGTGGTTCACGGTATTCCGTCCCCGCGCCGACGGCTGGCCGACGGTGACCTGGTGAGCATCGACATCGGCTGCATCGTCGACGGTTGGCATGCCGACTGCGCACGCACCTGGGCCGTCGGGAGCGTTCCGCGCGAGGTGAGCGATCTCGTCGATGCCACGCGGCGCGGCATGGAGGCCGGGATCGCGGCGGCAACGCCCGGCAATCGCCTGGGCGACGTGGGGCACGCCATTGAATCGGTGGCGCACGAACACGGCTACGGGATCGTCCGACCCTTTGTCGGCCACGGCATCGGTCGCGCCATGCACGAGGAACCTCAGGTCCCCAACTACGGACGCCCGGGCACGGGCATGCTCATCGAGGCCGGCATGTGCTTCGCCATCGAGCCGATGTTCAACCTCGGCGGCGACGAGGTCGTCGTCAGTGACGACGGCTGGACCGTCCGCACCGCCGACGGGGCCGTATCGGCGCACTACGAGAACACTATCGCGGTCACTGATGCCGGCGGCCCCGAGCTGCTCACGGTGCCCCAATGAGCTCCCTCGCGCTGACCAGTGGTGTTTGCGGGGGTTCACCCCCGCATGTATACTTCGCTGTCCATGGGTCGCCCTGAGCGGCGACCTTTCCGTGTGTCAATCCCATTGAATTGCTGTTCAGCTTGAAACGAGGGTGCGTGTCGGTTGGCGAAAAAGGATGCCATCGAGGTCGAGGGAGAGGTCGTTCTGCCTCTGCCGAACGCCATGTTCAAGGTGCGGCTGGAGAACGGGCACGAAGTGCTCGCGCACATCTCCGGGAAGCTGCGCCAGAACTTCATCCGCATCCTGCCCGGCGACACCGTCCGCGTCGAGCTGAGTCCCTATGACCTCACCCGGGGTCGCATCACGTACAGGATGAGATGAAGGTTTCTGCGTCCGTGAAGCCCCGCTGCGAGCGCTGCAAGGTCATCAAGCGCTCCGGCGTGGTGATGGTCATCTGCGTCGT
>JACDBS010000117.1 GCA_013694795.1 Chloroflexota bacterium
CGGGCGTCAGAGGCGGTGCTGCAGCATCGATTCGACCCAACCCGAACCAATCCAAAGGAGGACGGTCGATGCGACGTCCATGGCTCTCGCTCGCGGTCGCAACGACCGCCCTGCTCATCACCGCCGCGCCCACGCTGGCATGCGGCGGCCTCATCGGCCCGAACGGGGCCGTCAACCTACTTCGCACCACGACCTTCGCGGGCTACACCGACGGCGTGGAGCACTACGTCACCAGTTTCGAGTTCGCCGGTGGCGGCGGCTCCTTCGGTAGCATCACCCCTCTGCCCGGTATCCCGACTGACGTCGTCCGCGGCGGTGACTGGACCCTCCAGCGCCTGATCCGCGAGACGGATCCGGTCGAGGAATCCGCCTTCCGCGCTCTCGCCACGGCAGATGCCGCGGGCGAAGCGGAGGTCCTGCTCGAAACCACGATCGACGCGCTCGACATCACCATCCTGCGCGGTGGCGGCGACGAAGTCGGCCTGTGGGCCAAGAACCACGGCTTCCGCCTTCCGCCCGACGCGCCCGAGGTGCTCGACTTCTATGCCGACCGCAGCCCCATCTTCATGGCCGCCGCCTTCGACGCCGATGCGGCCGCGGAGCGAGGTCAGGCGATCGGTGACGGCACGCCGGTGCACCTGACCATCCCGACCGACAATCCGTGGGTGCCCCTGCGCATCCTGGGCCTGGGCAAGGCCGCGGCCGAGACGGTCGAGGCCGACGTCTACCTCCTGACCGATGCCAAGCCGGCCCTGCTACCCAACGCGGGCGCGTTCGCCGAGTCCGATGGCCTGCTCCTCGACCACAGTGCCGCGGCCAGCGATCTGCTCCTGGCCGACCTGCGTTCCGACGTCGGCATGGAGTGGGTTCCCGATGAGGCCTGGCTGACCAAGGTGGTCATCGACACGGCTGCCGGAGACCTGGACTTCGATCTCGCCATCGATGCATCGGGCGCCGGCAAGCCATCGGCCATCGATGCCGGATACGCGCCGTTCACCAGCAACCCTGCACCCGGTGCGCCGGTGGGCCTGTACTTCCTGTTCGCCGCCATGACCCTGGTGGCGGTGCCCGTCGCGGTCGAGCGCGTCGGCTCCGGTCGACCGGGCGGCCGTCCACCGGCCGCGGCATGAGCCTGGTACGCCGTTCGGCGGTCGTCGCGCTGCTCCTTGCGGTTGCGGCGATCGCCGGCTGTGCCGCCACGCCACGCACCGTCACGCTGAACATCCACTACTCGGCCTTCGACCTCGACCGGCTCACCGTCCCACGCGGCGTGCCGGTGACATTCGTGCTCGTCAACGAGGATCCCATCGACCACGAGTGGCTCATCGGCGATGCCGCGTTCCACGACGCGCACCGGACCGGCACGCACGCGACGCACGGGGAATCGCCGACCGAGGTCACCGTCCCGGCCCTCGAGACGGTCACCACCACCATCACGTTCGATGACCCCGGAACGATGCTCTACATCTGCCACCTCCCCGGGCACGAGGCCTTCGGCATGGTCGGCACCCTGACCGTCGAAGGTTGACGCGTTTCCTATACTCCGGTCGTGCTGCGCCCGAATCCGCCCAAGCTCGTGACCGTCGTCATCGCCCTGGCGCTCATCCTGGTCGGCCTGTCGGCCACCGTCTTCCCGATCGACTTCGTCAACGCGGCGCTCGATCTCGTCCAGTCGACGCTCGGGACGAATATCGAGGTCACGACCGAGATCGCGTGGCTCTTCCTCCTGGCCGGTGACGCCCTGCTCATCGCCGGCTCGTTGTTGCCGGGGATCTGATCAGATGGGCCGACGCATGAACTTCGCTCCGCGCATGCCGACCATCATCGTGGCGCTGGTTCTCGTCCTCATCGGCGTCATCGGTACCTTCGGTGCCATGCTGCCCAGCCTGGCCGGCATGTCGTCTCAGGTGCTCGGCGCCTGGTCGTTCGTCGTCGCAGCCGTGGTGATGATCGCCGGGATGATCTTCACCGGGATCTAGGCCGCGGCCTCCGGCACGCCGAGCAGGATCGGCAGGATGCTGCCGAAGAAGTAGCCTGCCACGCCGGCGATTGCCCCCAGCACCACGATCTCGAGGCCGGAGCTCCACCAGGACCGATGCGTCCATCGGCTCTTGACCACCCCGATGCTGAACAGGACCACGAGCGTAGCGCTCACGGAGCCGATGACGGCCACGCCGCCGGTCAGCAGCAGGTGCGGCACGATGGGCGGGATGGCGCCCAGGCCGAACGCGGCGCCCATCACGAGGGCGCCCTGGAGCGGCGATCCGCCACCCTCCGCCACGGTCAGGCCAAGCTCCTTTTCCACCATCGTCTTGAGCAGCGTGTCGGGGTGCCCGGCCATGATCCGTGCGACCTCGAGCGCCCTGTCGTGGGGCAGGCCGTCCTCCTCGAACATGTAGGCGACCTCGGCCTCTGCCTCGCCCGGCCGCTCATGAACCTCTTCGCGCTCGTCCACGATCTGGGCGTCGAAGATCTCGCGCTGGCTCTTGCTGCCGATGTACTCGCCGGCGGCCATGCTGAAGATCCCTGCCAGCCCCGATGCGATGCCGGCCACGAGCACGGCATACCGGTTGTCACCCGCGGTGGCACCGGCCACGGTGCTCACCACGGCCAGCGTGCTGACCAGGCCGTCCTGGGCGCCGAAGATCGCTTCCCGTACCTCTCCCAGGATGCCGGCCTTGCGACGCTCATCGCCCAGGTGTGCCGCCAGGAAGTCGTGGTCGAACTCGTGCGCAGCCATGCCTGCGCGCGCGTCCTCATCGGCCATGAGCTCGGCGGTCCGTTCGTCCATTGAACCGATGCTAGCCGAGGCGGGTACGTCGCGTGACGGAACCTTCCGCGCCGCCGCAGCGTCCGGACGGCAACATCGCCGGGAGGAAAGGATCCCATGCGGCCACGTCACCTGACACCAAACCGCGCGGTCTTTCTGTCAATCCTCGTCCTCTTGGCCCTGGCCCTGTCGGCCTGTGGCGCCGCATCGACCGGGGCTCTTTCGGACGAGGACCGCCAGGGTGGCGACGATGCAGCGGGCGGGGCGCCGGCCCCGGCGGCGTCGGAAGACCGCGAAACCACGACCACGGGCCCCGAAGGCCCAGGCGGCAATGCCGCGCTGGTCGAGCAGCGGATCATCAAGACCGGCGAGGTCGCCGTCGAGGTCGACAACGTGGCCGTCATCCTGGCCCGCGTGCGCGTCATGGCCGACGAGCTGGGTGGCTACGTGGGTGGTTCGCAGGCGGGCACGCTCGATGAGAGCGCATCGCTCACCCTCCGTATCCCGGCCGCTCGATTCGATGAGCTGCTCGCCCGGCTGCACGAGATGGACGAGGTGGAGGTCGTCTCGGAGGCGACCAACGAGCAGGACGTGACACGCGATATCGTCGACCTCGAGGCGCGGATCAGAAACCTGGAGGCCTCCGAGGAGTCGTACCGCGTGCTCCTCGACCGGGCCGAGAAGGTCGACGACATCCTTGCCGTCCAGTCGCGCCTGGACGAGGTGCGCGGCCAGATCGAGCAGCTCACCGGGCAGCTCCAGACCGTCGAGGGGCAGGCCGATCTGTCGACCCTGACGGTCACCATCATTCCGCGCGGCGAGCCCGTCGCGGCGGCGCAGGCGGCGTGGGACCCGGGCGCTCAATTCGAGAGCGCGGTCGCTGCACTCGTGGGGCTGGGCCAGGGCATCCTCAACGCGCTCATCTGGCTCGTCATCGTCTGGATCCCGATCCTGCTGGTACTGGGCGTGATCGGGCTCCTCATCTGGCGCGGGATCCTGGAGGTCCGGCGACGCATGCCGGCACAGCGATGAGCTAGACTGCGCGGCGAGTCCTTTAAGACCGGCACGGTGATGCCGGAAAGGAGATCGATGCCGATTGCCGCGCAGCAAACCGAACCTGACACGACGCCGGCCGCCACGGAGCGGTTGGCGTCGTTTTCGTCTCCCGGCCTGCTGGCCCTCGAGGGTGGGATGGTCGTCCGCGGCGCGCTGCACGGGAGCCGCCTGGCGGCCGAGGGCGACCTCGTCTTCACCACCGCGGCCACCGGCTGGGGCGAGATCCTGACCGATCCGTCCTACGCCGGCCAGATGGTGGTGCTGACCCACCCCATGGCCGGCAGCTACCGCATCGCGCGCGGCGAGCTCGAGTCGTCTCAGGTTCACGCGCGCGGCCTGGTGGTCACCCGAATGGTGGACCCGCCGCCCGGTCCGGGCCTCTCGCTCAACGACCTCCTGGTCGAAGGAGGCGTCCCGGCCCTCAGCGGTGTCGACACCCGCGCCCTCACGCTCCACCTGCGGGGAGGCGCCGCGCGACGCGCAGTCGTGGCGCCGGCCGAGACCACCGAGGACGTTGCGATCGAGATGGCGCGGAGCAGCGTCGCCTGGGATACCGTCGACCATGTGTCGGCGGTGGCCACGCGCGACCCATTCGTGGTGGCGCCCGTGGGCGCACGGCGGGCAAGGGCGGTGCTCATCGACTACGGGGTCAAGCGCTCGTTGCTCGTTGCTCTCGCGTCACGCGGGATCGAGGTCGTCGGCATGCCGCCCGGCTCGTCGCACGCCGACGTGGCGGCAGTCAACGCGGACATCGTCGTCCTGTCGCCGGGCCCGGGTGACCCGTCGCGGATGAGCCCGCAGATCGCGACGGTGCGTGCACTGGCGGCGGATGCCATCGACGGAGGCGCGCCAATCCTGGGAATCTGCCTGGGTCACCAACTGCTGGCGCTGGCGGCCGGAGCCGAGACGCGTCGCCTGGCGGTCGGGCATCACGGCGGCAACCACGCGGTGCTGGAAGTGGCGACCGGACGCGTCGACATCGGCGCGCACAACCACGAGGTGGAGGTCATCGACGGCCCTGCGCTCGCGGCGGCGGGGTACCGCGTGAGCCATCGAGATCTCAACGACGGCACCGTCGAGGGGCTGGTGCACGGCAGCGGCCGCATCGCATCCGTCCAGTTCCATCCGGAGGGCGCGCCCGGGCCGATCGACGCGGCGCGCGTCTTCGACCGGGCCCTTGAGCGCGCCCTGGCATGACGGCTCCGAGCAGGGTCCTGGTCATCGGCTCTGGACCGATCCTGATCGGCCAGGCGGCGGAGTTCGACTACGCCGGCGTGCAGGCCTGCCTGGCCCTGCGCGAGGAGGGAATCGAGACCGTCCTCGTCAACTCGAACCCCGCCACCGTGATGACCGATCCCGACGTGGGCGGCACCGTGATCATCTGCCCGCTGACCATCGAGCACGTGACACGGGTGATCGAGGAGCATCGGCCGGATGCGCTGCTGCCGACCCTGGGCGGTCAGACCGGGCTGAACCTGGCGGTGGCGCTCGACGATGCCGGCATCCTGGAGCGCTTCGGCGTGCGGGTGCTCGGCACGCCTCTGACCGCTGTGCGCGCTGCCGAGGACCGCGGTGGCTTCCGCGACCTCGTCATCGGCATCGGCGAGCCGGTGCCGGAGTCTGCCGTGGTCGAGAGCCTCGACGACGGGATGCGCTTCGTCGAGGTGCTCAACGCGCCCATCGTGGTGCGACCGGCATACACGCTGGGCGGCGGCGGTGGCGGCTTCGCGCACACGGCCGGCGAGGCGCGGGAGCGGATCGTGGCCGGCCTGGCGGCGAGCCCCATCGGCCAGGTGCTGGTGGAGCGCAGCCTCCTGGGCTGGTACGAGATCGAGTTCGAGGTTCTGCGTGACGCGAACGACACCACCATCGCCATCTGCGGCATCGAGAACCTGGACCCGATGGGCGTCCACACCGGCGATTCGATCGTGGTCGCGCCCATCCAGACGCTGCCCGATCCGCTGGTCCAGCGCCTGCGCCGCTGCGCGCTGAAGATCGTGCGCGCCCTGAAGCTCGAGGGCGGGTGCAACGTCCAACTGGCGGTCGCGCCGGACGGGTCTGACTATCGCGTGATCGAGGTCAACCCGCGCGTCTCGCGCTCATCCGCGCTGGCGTCCAAGGCGACCGGCTACCCGATCGCGCGCATCGCGGCACTCATCGCGCTGGGCAAGCGCCTGCACGAGATGCCGAACCCCGCCACCGGCGGCAATAGCGCGGCATTCGAGCCGGCGGTCGACTACGTCGTCGTCAAGCTGCCGCGCTGGCCGTTCGACAAGTTTCCCACCGCGGACCGCTCGTTGGGCGTGCAGATGAAGGCGACCGGTGAGGCGATGGCCATTGACCGAGAGTTCGGCTCGGCCCTGCTCAAGGCGATCCGCTCGCTCGAGCCCCGCGGGCGCGGCTGGCTGTGGGAGGACCCGGCCTGGCAACTCGGCCATCGGCGACCCCACGACCTCGAGTCATTCCTGGCGCCCACGGATACGCGCCTGTGGCGGATGATCGGCCTCCTGCGTCATGGCCGGACCGGTGCGCCAGCCATCTCGGCCGTGACCGGCATCGCCCCCTGGTTCACCGATCGCCTGGCCGAGTTGGTCGAGGCCGAATCGCGGGTCGTCGGGGCGCCGCTGCTCGACGCCAAGCGCATCGGCTTCGGTGACGCCGATATCGCCGCCCTGTCCGGCGTGCCGCCCGTGGCCATCCGGCGCGCGCGCGTGCGCGCCGGCATCGGTCCGGCTTACCGCCGGGTGGACACCTGCGCCGGCGAGTTCCCGGCTGAGACGCCGTATTTCTACTCGAGCTACGCGGAGGCCGAGGTGCGCGCCCCGGCCGAACGGCAGAGCGTCATCGTGGTCGGATCGGGACCGATCCGCATCGGACAGGGGATCGAGTTCGACTACTGCTCCGTGCGCGCCGCGTGGGCCATTCGCGAGATGGGGCTGGACGCGGTGGTGATCAACAACAACCCCGAGACCGTCAGCACCGATTACGACGCCTGCACGCGCCTCTACTTCGAGCCGCTCGACACCGAGAGCGTTCTCGACGTCATTGACCACGAACGCGCGCTGACCGGCACCCCGCCGGCGGTGGTGCTCACGTTCGGTGGGCAGACGGCGATCGACCTGGCCAAGGACCTGGCTTACGCCGACGTGCCGATCGCCGGGCTGACGGCCGAGGCAATCGAGATCACCGAGGACCGCGAGCGGTTCGCCGGGCTGCTCGATGAGCTTGGCCTGGAAGGGCCACGCGGCTCACTGGCGTCCGATGCCGACAGTCTGCGCGCCTCGATCGGCGCCCTCGGCGGTCTCCCGGTCATCGTGCGGCCGTCATGGGTGATCGGCGGGCGCGGGATCGCCGTGCTCCGTACGCCGCTGGACCTCGCGTCGTATCTGACCACCACTGAGATCGGCTGGCCCTTGCGCGTCGACGCGCTGGTGGCGGGGATCGAGCTGGACGTTGATGTCATCAGCGACGGAACCGATTGGTGCGTGCCGGGCATCCTGGAGCAGGTCGACCCGCCGGGCGTGCATTCCGGCGACAGCGTGGGCGTCCTGCCCCCCCAACACCTTTCGAGACCGATGCAGGAGCGAGCTGCCGAGGCGGCCGGACGGATCGCGCTGGCGCTCGGCGTGCGCGGCATCCTCAACGTGCAGATGATCGCCAGCGATGAGCGGGTCGTGGTGATCGAGGCCAATCCGCGCGCAAGCCGGACCGTGCCGATCGTGGCCAAGGCGGTTGGCCTCGACGTGGTCGCCGCAGCGGTGCGCTGCGCTCTCGGGGCGACGCTGGCATCGGTCGGGCTGGCGGCCGGGCTGGCTGAGGACGGCGGGGAAGTGGCGGTCAAGGTACCGGTCGGTTCCCTCTGGCGCCTGCCGGGCGTCAGCTCAGAGCTTGGACCCGAGATGCGCTCGACCGGTGAGGTGCTGGGCCTGGCGACCAGCGCGTCCGCGGCGCACGCGCTGGCCCGTGAGGCGGCTGCCACCCACGGCGGTTGATGGTGGGCATGAAGTGAGGGCCGTCAGGTTCCAGATACGGAGGGTCCTGGAACCCGACGGCCCCGAGAAGACGCCCCAAGCCATGGCCATCGCGAACGGGATGAAGCCGCAACATGTCGCGTCTGGCCCGAGCTTCCGTCGGCGACGGGCTCCATCACGATGTTCGGCGATACCCGGTTACTTGTTGCTGTCTTACGCGGTCCAACCACAGCAAGTTGCGTGCCCGCTGGCGCTGGTGCCGCAACGGGATCTTCCCCCTCAACGGCGTCGCCTGGCGTCGCCGCTGAGCTGCGTCTGGCGGCGACGAAGATAGCCGCCGTACCATCCCCCCAGGAAGCCGAGGCCGGCCTGGTACACGGCGCGCAGCGTGAGGTCCGGCAGCACTTGCCCCGGAGGGAGCGTGTCAGGACCCACGCCCATCTGCCCCAGCTGAACGAGGATCAGCACGGTCACCAGCACGTAGCTGAGCAGTGAGGCGGCCGTCCCGAACAACGTGGGGCGCTGCCAGCCGAACCAGCCGGCGGCGATGAGCGAGCCGAACAGTACGAAGGTGCCGAGCAGGCCAAGGATCGAGTTGCCGTAGAGGACACTGGCGAGGTAGCCGACGAAGGCGAGCACGCCAGGGGGGACCCAGGCCATCAGGTTGCGCCGCAGCAGGAACAACCGCTCGCGCACCGGTCGCAGCGGCCCGGACGCATCGAAGCCGGCGAGCGGGTCCGGCTTGTTCGGCAGCGGCGGAGCGGGCGGGAAGAGGCGTTGGAGGAAGCCGCCTCCGCGCGGCGTCGCCTCGGGCTCGAACTCGTCGACGTCATCTTCACGACGCTCGCCGCGGGAGGCTAGGCGCGCGCGGCGGCGTGCTTCGGCGCGCTCGTCGGCAGATCGAGTGGACATGGGCGGCGATTGTACTGTGAGCGGGCGGTAAGCGGCCGGTAAGCGAACGATAAGGACGCATCCGCCATGCTGCGGCTGCCTGCACCCCTCCACCTGGTCGAGGTGTGCCGTGTCTGTCGCCGTTCAGTTTGGCTTTTCATCCCTTGCGCGCGGGCCGCGGCTGCTGGTCCTGGCCGCGCTGCTCTGGGCCGCGATGGTTCCCGTGGCGGGAGCACGTGCCGTGGACGGCACGCTCATCGAGCACCTGGTGGTCAGCGAGGTCGTGACCGGCGGTGCCAACGCCTCCGACGAGATCATCGAGATCCACAACCCGGCGTCTACGGCGCTCCCGCTCGAGGGCCTGGAGCTGATCTACGTCAGCGCCAGCGGCGCGACCATCACCCGTCGCGCGGCCTGGGCGCTGGGCGCGCCCGTCGTGCAGCCGGGCGGCCACGTTCTGGTGGCGAACGAGGCGGGCATCTACGCCTCGGTCGCCGACGCGACCTACACGAGCGGCATGGCAGCCGCCGGGGGCAGCGTTGCGCTGCGGGTCCAGGGCGCGAGCACTGCGGTCGACGCCGTTGGCTGGGGAACGGCCGCCGGCACCTGGCGCGAGGGCACCAATGCCGTGGCACCTGCCGCCAGCGCGAGCATCGAGCGCCTGCCCGGAGGTCAGCTCGGCTCGACCCAGGACACCGATGACAACGTCGCCGACTTCGTCGAGCGGCCCCTGCCGGAACCGCAGAACCTCGGATCGCCGCCAACGCCGGCGCCCGGGGACCCATCGCCCACGCCCGCGCCCACGGACCCGCCTATTCCCACGCCCACGGCGACGCTGGCTCCCACGCCGGCGAGCTCGCCGACCGTTGAGCCCACGGTCAGCCCGAGTCCGTCAGCCACCCCGGCGCCCATCACGCTCGCCGCCGCGCGGGCCGCGCTTGACGGCGCGGTCGTCACCGTGGAAGGCACGGCGCTCACGGCGTCTACCTTCCACGATGGCGGTGGCTTCCTGGCCGATGCATCCGGGGGCATCGCGGTCCTCCTCGACGAGGGATCCTTCGCGCGCGGCGACCTGCTGCGCGTCACGGGCATCGTCGACGATCGGTTCTCGCAACGCACCATCCGCGCGGGTGGGCCCGATGTGGTGTTGCTCGGTGCGGGCGTCGAGACCGCAGCCCTGACCCTTTCGACCGGTGCTGTCAACGAGTCGAGCGAGGGCGGCCTCGTGCGCATCGCCGGCTTCATCGTCGGCAGCCCGACGACGCTGACGACCGGGATCGCGTTCGATATCGACGACGGCACAGGCTCCGCGCGTGTCATCGTGCCGACCGAATCGGGGATCGACCTGGCCGCGTGGACGTCGGGCATGCGTGTCGACCTCGTTGGTGTTTCGGGCCAGCGTGACTCCACCGGGACCGGGGCTGAGGGCTACCGGGTCATGCCACGCGATGCGAACGACGTGATGGAGGTCGGCGGGCCAACGGCTTCGCCGACACCGGGCTCATCCGCCTCCCCGACGCCTGTGCCGACGGCCACTCCCGCAGACCCCGGAGGAATCGTGTCGATCAGCGACGCGCGAACCGCGCCGAAGAACGCCCGCCTCCGGGTGCGTGGCGTCGTGACGCTGGCGCCCGGGACCGTGGATCCCGCCACGGCCGCCATCCAGGACACGACCGGTGCCATTGTCCTGCGCCTGGGCGACGACGTCGGCTCGCTGGGCCTCGGGGAGCGAATCGAGGTCGCCGGAACTCGCTCGACGAAGGGTGGCATGGAGACGCTGCGCGTGACCGAGGTCCCGCTGCAGCTCGGGATGGCCGCGGAGCCGGCGCCGCGCCCCATCCACACGGGCGAGGCGGGAGAGTCCCACGAGGCGGTGCTGGTCGTCGCGCGCGGGGCGCTCGTTGCCTCTGCTCGCCGCGCGTCAAGCGGGACCGTCTCGTTCGAGATCGACGACGGCTCCGGGCCACTGCGCGTCAGCCTCGACTCGTCGCTGGAGGCCGACGACGCTTCGCTGACGGCGGGAAGCTGGGTCGAGGTGCGGGGGATCCTCGGACAGGAGACGACCGGCGCGCAGCCGATGCGGGGCTATCGCATCTGGCCGCGCGCGGTGACTGACCTCCACATCGTCGCGGCAGCTTCGGACCCCGCAGCGAAGGAAGGCCCGGCGACCGAGGCCGCGCTGGAATCGGCCGACGAAGAAGGCACGCCAGCGGGATCGCTGGTGGAGGTCGGAGGTGCCGACCTGTCCGCTCTGCGCGTCGGAGCGACGCTGGTGGCCGGTCCGTGGGAGGAGCTCGCCGTCGGCGGCATCCTGTGGGACGGGGCGCGCCTCGTGGCCATCGACCCCGGATCGTCCGCGCTGGTGACGGCGATCACCGCGCTGCGGCCTGTGCCGGTTGCCGTCGAGCTCGGCGGACTACGCACGGTCGGAGGCGAGCCACTCGCCAACATACCCCTCGTGGCCCTGGGCACCGAGCCCGGCGACATGGTGCCCGCCGAGGGACTGCCCGTCGCGCCGCTCTCGACGCTTTCAGGCGCCGAACGAAACCCGCTGTGGGTGTCGCTGGTCGGACGGCTCGTGGACGGGGGCCGCTCCCTCGTTGTTGCCGGCCGCAGCGTGCCCATCGAGGCTCGATGCGACGAAACCCCGCACCCGGCGACCGGAGTCGTCGGTGTCACGGGAATCGCGGCCGGAGACCCGGTTCGGCTCATCGCGCCGTGTGGCGGCATCCGCGCCGCTCCCGCGGTGAGCCGATCGGGCGCCTCGCGCGCGGAGGCGGCTCCCGCCTTGGGTGAGAGCCTCGCGGCGACCGTGGCGCTGAGCGCACGCGGCGACAATGATCCACGGCGCACGGCTGTGGCGGGACTCTTCGCGGTCGGCGCGCTCATGCTTGCCGCAGCCGTCCTGGCGAGGCGCCGCCTGGAGCCGGATCCCGCCGACGCGGTGGCCGAGAGGATGAGCGAGGACGCAGCGCAAGAGGCGGAGGCTCCCGGTATGCCTCACCTCACGCTCGTCCGCGTGCCGCGCGAACGCGGCCCGTGAGCACGAATGCGGCGTATACTCCCGCGCGTTCGACGACCGAGCACGAGGAGCACGCATGAGGGCGCCGCAGTTTTGAGCAGCTTGACCCAGGCGGATGCGCCGCGCAGCGGGGAGCGTCAGTACCACATCGGTCTCGAGCGTGGCGAGCTCAGCGAGTACGTCCTGCTGGTGGGCGACCCCGGCCGGGTCGCGAGGGTCGCATCACGCTGGGAATCGGTCGAGCTTGAGCGGAGCAATCGCGAGATCACCACCGCGACCGGGAGCTACGAAGGCATGCGCATCAGCTGCATGTCAACCGGAATGGGCACCGATAACGTCGAGATCGTGATGGCCGAGGTGATGGAGATCACCGATGCTGCCACGTTCATCCGCGTCGGATCGTCCGGTGCGCTCCAGCCGGAGATCGCGCTCGGTGACCTGATCGTGTCCACCGGGGCGGTGCGCCTGGAGAACACCACCGACTTCTACGTCCATCCAGGATTCCCCGCCGTCGCCCATCGAGACGTGGTCTGGGCCCTCGAACAGGCCTGCCGCGACATGGGCCTCACCCATCACGTTGGGCTGACCGCGACGGCGAGCGGGTTCTACGCTCCGCAGGGACGGCAGATGCGCACGCTCCCGGTTCGCTATCCTGAGCTCGCAGACGAGCTTCGCCGCCAGCGTGTGGCGAATCTCGAGATGGAGTCGTCGGCACTCTTTGTGCTGGCTCATCTTGCGGGACTGCGGTCCGGAACGGTCTGCGCGGCCTACGCGCAACGTACGGACGGCACGTTCCTCGAAGGCGCGGCAAAGGAGGCCGCGGAGGCGCGCTGCATCGATGCCGGACTGGCCGGCATCCACCTGCTGTGGCAGGTCGACACCGACGGCGGAGACACGCTTGCCCGCCGCGGAGCACTGATCGATCGGTCGGCGGGTAGTTCACAACCACTGTCCGGCGACGATGCCGGCCACTAGGGAGGCATGACCACCAATGGCGACCGAGGCCTATTGCGTCAAGTGCAAGGCGAAGCGCGAAATGAGCAACGCCACCAAGATCACCATGAAGAATGGCAAGCCGGCGACCCAGGGCACGTGCCCGGTATGCGGCACGAAGATGTTCAGGATCGGCGGCTGACGCCTCCGCATCTTTGACAGCGCGAAGGCGCGCCGGCCCAGTCGGCGCGCCTTCTTGCTGGCCGTCGAGCGTCCGAAGGCACCGGTCGCGGCTAGAATGGCGGCCGTGCAGAGCTCAGCCGAACGGCCGGTCCTGGCGGTCGACCTCGGCGGCACACAGATCCGCGCAGCCCTGATCACCCCCGACCTGGCCGTCCACTGCCGCCGCGCGGTCCCGACCCATGACGAGGAGGGGGTGGAGGCGGTGCTGGCGCGCATCTTCGGATTAGCCGCCGCGGTGCGCGACGATGCCGTCGCTGAAGGACTTCCGGCGCCGGCCGGGGTCGGCATCTCTTCGCCCGGTCCGCTTGACCCGTGGCGCGGCGTGGTCGTGGCGCCTCCCAACCTTGCGGGTTGGACGAACGTCCCGATCGTCGCGCGGGTAGGTGAGGCGCTCGATATGCCGACCTTTCTCGAGCGCGACACGAACGTGGCGGTCATGTGCGAATGGCGGTACGGTGCCGCGCGCGGGGCGCGCAATGCGATCTACATCACGGTCTCCACCGGCGTCGGTGGCGGCGTCATCATCGACGGTCGACCCCTCCTGGGCGCCGATGGCACGGCAGGCGAGGTGGGTCACATAACGATCGAGCTGGACGGGCCTCGCTGCGGCTGCGGCGGGATCGGGCACGTGGAGGCCATCGCGTCGGGCACCGCGATTGCACGAGACGCCCGGGCCATGCTGGCGGATGCCGTCGATTCGCCGCTGGCGCGGTTGGCAGCATCGGGCGAAGTGGTGGATGCCGCGCTCGTGGCGCGCGCCGCAGCCGGTGGCGACCGGGCCTGCGTGGCGCTGCTGGAGAGGGCATTCGTCGCCATCGGTGCACTGTGCGGCTCGCTCGTGAACCTGCTCGACCCGGAGGTGATCGTCATCGGCGGCAGCATCGCGGAGCACCAGCCTCGCCTGTTCGAGATCGTCCGAAGCGAGCTGGAGCGGCGGGCCTTCCCGATCCTCCTCGACCGCGTTCGCATTGAACCAGCCACGCTGGGCGGCGACGTCTCGTTGATCGGCGCGCTGCCGATCGTGAATGACCGCATCGGCGACCCGACGTATGAGACTGGGTCGCATCGGCCGCCGACGGCGGCCCCGCAGCAAGGAGCTACCCGACCGTGACGACCCGTATCGGCATCAACGGCTTCGGCCGCATCGGCCGCCAGACCCTCAAGGCCATCCTGGAGCGTCATCCCGACGCGCTCGATGTGGTCGCCCTCAACGACCTGGCGCCGACTGCCACCAATGCCCACCTGTTCACGTACGACTCCACCTACGGCCGCTTTCAGGGCGAGGTGACCGCCGGCGAGGGCACCATCACCGTCAACGGCCACGAGATCCGCGCCTTCAGCGAGAAGGATCCGGCCGCGCTGCCATGGAAGGACCTCGGCGTCGACATCGTTGTCGAGTCGACCGGGATCTTCACCGATGCCACCAAGGCCGCGGCCCATCGCGACGCTGGTGCGCGGAAGGTCATCATCTCGGCCCCGGCCAAGAACGAGGACGTCACCCTGGTCCTCGGCGTGAACGAGGACCGATACGACCCGGAGCGGCACCACATCGTGAGCAATGCGAGCTGCACGACCAATGGGCTGGCCCTGCCGGCCAAGGTGATCTTCGACACCTTCGGGATCGAGCACGGGCTGATGACGACGATCCACAGCTATACGAACGATCAGAACGTGCTGGATGTGTTCCACCCTGATTTACGCCGAGCGCGGAGCGCCGGCCAGAACATCATCCCCACCTCCACCGGCGCCGCGCGCGCATTGGCCCTCGTCATCCCGGAGCTGAAGGGCAAGTTCGATGGCTTCTCGCTGCGCGTACCGACACCGACGGTGAGCGTGATTGATTTCGTGGCCATCACCGAGAAGCCGGTCAGCGCGGAGTCGGCCAACGCGGCGCTGCGGGCGGCGGCCGACGGACCGATGAAGGGGCTGCTGGGCTACACCGACGAAGAGCTGGTGAGCATGGACTTCAAGGGCGACGATCGCTCGAGCATCATCGACGCCGCCTCGACCATGGTCACCGGCGACCGCATGCTGAAGGTGATCGCGTGGTACGACAACGAATGGGGCTATTCCTGCCGAGTCGCCGACCTCGCCGCCTTCATGGCCCAGCGGCTCTAGGGGTTGCCGATGGACGCCAAGACGATCCGCGACGTCGACGTCAGCGGCAAACGTGTCTTCCTGCGCGCCGACCTGAATGTGCCGCTCGACGATGGCCGCATCACCGATGACACGCGCATCCGCGCCAGCCTGCCGACCATCGTCAACCTGCTGGAGCGGGGCGCGACGGTGGTGCTGGCCAGCCACCTGGGCCGGCCGAAGGGCAAGGTCAACGACGCGCTGCGGCTGCGACCGGTCGCCGATCGGCTGAGCCAACTGCTGGGGCGGCAGGTGCGCATGACCGGCGACGCGCTTGGGCCCGGCGTGAAGGTGGCGCTCGACAAGCTGCGGCCCGGCGACCTGCTTCTGCTCGAGAACCTGCGCTTCCACGCCGCGGAGGAGGCGAACGACCCGGACTTCGCCGCGTCTCTTGCCGGCCTGGCCGACCTGTACGTGAACGACGCATTCGGCGCCGCGCACCGGGCACATGCCTCCACCGAGGGCATCACCCATCACCTGCCGGCGGTGGCCGGGCTGCTCATGGAGCGCGAGGTCGACGCCCTGTCCCGCCTGCTCAAGCGTCCGGCGCGACCGTTCCACGCCGTCATCGGTGGTGCCAAGGTCTCCGGCAAGCTGGAGGTGCTCACCGCGCTGCTCTCGCGCTGCCAGGCGGTGCTCGTCGGCGGCGGGATGGCCAACACCTTCCTGGCGGCAAAGGGCCACGAGCTGGGTACGAGCCTGGTCGAGGAGGACCAGATCGGCAATGCGCGGCGCATGCTGTCGGAGGCGCGCCGCAAGCGCGTGCGGCTCATGCTCCCGAGCGATGCCGTCGTGGCGCCGCAGATCCATCAACGTGCAAGTACGCGCACGGTCTCGATCAGCAGCGTGCCCAAGGACCAGATGGTGGTCGACATTGGACCCGAGACGCTTGCGGCCTACACGGAGCACCTTGCCAGGGCGAGGACGATCTTCTGGAACGGACCGATGGGTGTGTTCGAGATGCCGCAGATGGCCGGTGGCACGAACGGCATGGCTCGTTTCCTGGCGAAACGCTTCCGCGCGGGCGTGGTGACCGTCGTCGGTGGCGGCGACTCCGTTGCCGCCCTCGAGCAATTGGGCCTGGCCGCCAGGATGACCCACGTGAGCACCGGCGGCGGCGCGTCGCTGGAGTTCCTGGAGGGCAAGAGCCTGCCCGGCGTGACGGCGCTGCTGCGGGCCGACGCCGCGATCGACGTCACCGGGGAGAAGGCATGAGCACGCTGATCGAGGACATCATCGGCCGCGAGATCCTTGACTCGCGCGGCAATCCCACCGTCGAGGTCGACGTCTTCCTGGAGGACGGCGCGGTCGGAACTGCACTGGTGCCGTCCGGTGCCTCGACCGGGGCGCATGAGGCCGTGGAGCTGCGCGACGGTGACGCCGACCGCTACGGCGGCAAGGGCGTCCTGACCGCCGTCGGCCACGTCAACGAGACGCTCCGCTCCGAGCTGATCGGCATCGACGCCATCGACCAGGTCAGCGTGGATCGACTGCTCATCTCCATCGACGGCACCGAGAACAAGTCCAGGCTCGGGGCAAATGCGCTGCTGGGCGTCAGCCTGGCCGTCGCGCACGCCTCGGCCGAGTCGGTTGGTCTGCCGCTCTATCGTTACCTCGGCGGCGCCGGAGCACGGACGCTGCCGGTGCCGCTGGTGAACATCCTCAACGGCGGGAAGCACGCCACCGACTCGACCGACTTCCAGGAGTTCATGATCGTCCCGCTCGGCGCGCCGACCTTCCGTGAGGGGCTGCGTTGGGCGGCCGAGACGTTCCATGCCCTCGGTCGCCTGCTCCACGCTGAGGGCCTGACCACGACCGTCGGCGACGAGGGCGGTTACGCGCCGAGCCTGGGCAGCAACGAGGATGCCATCGGCGCCGTGCTGACCGCCATCGAGCGTGCCGGATACGCTCCCGGCGAGCAGATCGCCATCGCCCTTGACCCGGCCACGACGGAGCTGTTCTCGGACGGGCGCTACACGCTGGCGCGCGAGGATCGGGCGCTCACCGGTGTCGAGCTCATCGACATCTGGGCCGACTGGGCGGAGCGCTATCCGATCGTCAGCCTGGAGGATGGGCTTGCCGAGGACGACTGGGCCGGCTGGGCTCAGCTCACCGCGCGACTCGGCGACCGCCTCCAGCTGGTTGGCGATGACCTGCTGGTGACGAATACCACGCGGCTGGCGCGCGCCATCCGCGAGCGGGCGGCGAACAGCATCCTGGTGAAGCTCAACCAGATCGGAACGTTGACCGAGACGATCGAGGCGGTCGAGATGGCCCAGCGGGCGGGATGGACCGCGGTGATCAGCCATCGATCCGGGGAGACCGAGGACACGACCATCGCCGACCTCGCCGTGGCGCTCAATGCGGGGCAGATCAAGACCGGCTCCGTCAGCCGCTCCGAGCGGATCGCAAAGTACAACCGGCTGCTGCGTATCGAGGAAGAGCTGGGCGACACGGCCCTGTACGCGGGCGCGGGCGCGTTCGCGGCCAACCGCGCGCAACCCTCGGATTGAACGCCGCCCCATGGCCGATGAGCACGAGCCGAGTGAGCCCGTGGCGCGCAATCGCGCCTTCTGGGACGGCTACTCCGACACCTACCAGGCCGATCACGGCCCGCAACTGGCCGTGCACGGCGCGGCATGGGGCGTGTGGCAGATCCCCGAGGACGACCTGCGCATCCTCGGGGACGTCGCTGGTCTCGATGTCCTGGAGCTTGGCTGCGGCGCCGCACAGTGGTCGATCGCGCTGGCCAAACGTGGGGCGCGTGCCATTGGCCTCGACCTGTCGTTGCGGCAGCTTGAGCACGCGGCGCGGCTCATGGATGAAGCGGACGTCGACATTCCCCTGATCCACGCCAGCGCGGAGGCGGTCCCGCTGCCCGACGCGAGCCTGGACATCATCTTCTGCGATCACGGAGCCATGGTCTTCGCCGATCCGCACGTGACGGTCCCGGAGTCCGCTCGGCTGCTCCGAGACGGCGGCCTGCTCGCCTTCAGCATGCACACCCCGATCGCGGAGGCATGCTGGCCGGCGGGCAGCGACGGGCCGGTCGAGCGGCTGTCCAACGTGTACTTCGGCATGCACCAGGTCGACCTGGGAGACTCAGACCACGCCGAATTCCAGCTGCCTTACGGCGAGTGGATTCGGCTGTTCGGGCGCAACGGCTTCGTCGTCGAGGATCTTGTCGAGCTTCAGCCGTCCGCGGCAGCGACCAGCACGTACTACGACGAGCCAACTCGCGAGTGGGCGCGCGGCTGGCCCTTGGAGCACATCTGGAAGGTGCGCCGGCGCTGGTAGGCGTTAGCCCTCGGAGCTGTCGCCCTCGCTGCTGCTCTTCGCGCGCCGCCGCGCCGCGGCAGCATCTCGGCTGGCGCGGGTGACCGCGACCTTCGCCTTGCCTGCAGCGGTACGCGGCCGATCGGCTGCCTTGCCGGCCGCCGCCTTCGACGCCTTGGATGCCGCGACCTTCTTGCGCTGCGCCGTCTTGCTGGCCGTGGTGCGCTTCCTGGCGGCGCTCGGTGTGGTGGCCTCGGCGCCGTCGAGCAGGTGCGCGGCGTTGACCTTTGTCATCAGCCGGCTCTTGCGGCGCGCCGCATTGTTCGGGTGAATGATGCCCTTCTCGGCGGCCTTGTCGAGGGCGGTGATTGCGGCGGTCACGGCCTCGCGGCCATCACCGTCGGCCCGGCCGAGGGCGATGTCCGAGGCCTGCTGCACGAGCGTCTTCGCATCGCTTCGCGTGCGGCGGTTCACCGCGCGCCGGCGGAGTGACTGACGCACGCGCTTCAGGGCGGAGGGAGTGCGCGCACCCTTCCAGGTTCGGGCCGTTCTTGCCACGTGGTGTCCTCAGCTCATGGGTTCTTCGGGACGGCAGGACGCCACGCACGGTGGAGTGCCTGCGGAGCCGAGAGTATATCAGCCGACCGCCATATGGGCCATTCGACAGATGGGCCGCCAGCGGCGACAATCCACCGCGACCGCCCATGACAACCGCCACGCTGCCGCGCCGCTTCATGCGCCCCATGGCCACCGCGCCCGCCCGTCGATCGATGTTCATCGGTTTCGGTGCGATGCTCGCGATCGGCCTGCTCCTGCTGGTCGGCATCTCGGCCGCCATCGGCGTCTCCATCGGGTCGACGGCACTTCCGGGCGTGAGCGTGGGCGGCGTCAACATCAGTGGTCTGGATCGCGCGGCCGCAGCCGAACGCCTCGCCGCTCAGCTCCCGTCGCTTTCGAGCGGGAAGGCCGTGGTCAGCGTCAACGGCAGCGACGAGGTCGTGGCGTACTCTGACCTCGGCCGGGGCTACGAGATGGACGCCATGCTCGACGCGGCCTTCCGTGTCGGGCGCAGCGGGGACCCGATCGCCGACGGCATCGGCCGGATGAGGAGCCTTGTGCACGCCACCAGCCAGCCGCTGCTCGGGCACCCGTATGACGCCGATGCGCTCGCGCTCATCTCGACCGAGATCGCCGACCGTGTCAGTCATTGGCCCGTCGAGGCTGCCGTGATCCGCAATGGCACGGCGTTCAGCGTCCGTGCCTCCAAACCTGGGTACGTCCTCGAGGCCGCCTCCGTGCACGACGCCCTCGCGACGGCTGTCGATTCCACCGATCCCGCGGATGTGCACCTTGCGCTGACGCCTGCGACCGTACCCCCGCTGGTGGACACGGCAACGGCGGACGCCGCTGCGGCGGAGGCCGAGGGCATGGTCGCCGATCTGGAGCTCACCATCGCGGGAGCCACCGATGAGGAGCCGATCGCCATCACCGCCGAGACGATCGCGGCTTGGATCAGCTTCGGTCCGCAGGCGGAGGCCACGTACACCGCACGCATCGACGCCGCCGCCGTGACCGCCGCCGTGGAGGCGCTTGTCGACGACGTTAACCAGGACCCGGCCAACGCCGTCATCACGGTGGCCGCCGGCGGCGGCCTGGGCGGCGTGATCGGCGGCCAGGACGGACGGGAGCTGAACGTCGACGAGAGCGTAGCCGGCCTGCTGGGCGTGCTGAGAGAGCGCGCGGCGGGCGCCGGCGTCGCCTCGATGGGACTGGCCGTCAACATCATTCAGCCGTCACTCACCACCGCGGAGGCGCAGGCCGCTTTGCCGCAGATGCGGATGATCTCGAGCTGGACCACCAACTACGTGCCGGGCGAAGGCAATGGCTTCGGCAACAACATCAACATCGGGGCGCGCGACATCGACGGGCGCAACCTGTTGCCGGGCGAGTGGTTCAGCTTCTGGGGCAGCATCGGTCCGGTCACGGTGGAGCGTGGCTATCAGTACGGTGGCGTCATCATCGGCGGGCGCAGCGTGGCCGGCGGTGCCATCGGCGGTGGCATCTGCTCGACCTCGACGACCATCTTCAACGCCGCCCTGCGTGCCGGGCTCGAGATGGGCATCCGTGCGAATCACTACTACTACATCGATCGCTATCCGGACGGGCTCGACGCGACCGTCTACGCGGACGACAACTACGTCCAGGACATGACATTCCGCAACGACACGGGGAACGTGATCGTCATCCGCGGCTTCGGTGGCAACGGCTTCGTCACCTTCCAGCTGTGGAGCCTTCCCACCGGCCGCTCCGTTGTCATCACCGACCCGGTGACGAGCAACCACCGCGTCGCGATCGAGACGACCCAGGTGGATCCGAGCATGGCACCCGGGACGCGCAAGCGTGTCGAGTACCCGCACGATGGTCACGACGTGTCGCGGACGCGTTTCGTGTACGACGCGAACGGCAACGAGATCCATCGCAACACGTACTTCAGCTCGTACCGGACGGTGAACGGCATCAGCCTGGTTGGCCCGACGCCAGAGGCTCCTCCCCCTGCGGAGCCTCCGCCCGCGCCGGAGCCTCCACCGCCCGGTGCGGGCGACGTTCCACCGCCGCCACCAGGGGGCTAGGCTCTGGAGGCGTCGCGGGTCTCCACGAGCCTCCGCTAGACTTCCGCCGGAGTGATCCCCCCGGAGCGCATCCGCAACTTCAGCATCGTCGCGCACATCGACCACGGGAAGTCGACCCTTGCGGATCGGTTGCTCGAAGCGACCCACACCATCGAGGGGCGGCTGATGCAGTCGCAGGTGCTCGACTCGATGGACCTCGAGCGCGAGAAGGGGATCACCATCAAGGCGCGGGCCGTGCGCATCCATTACGAAGCCGCCGATGGCCACACCTACGCGCTCAACCTGATCGATACGCCCGGACACGTCGACTTCACCTACGAGGTGAGCCGATCCCTCCAGGCCTGCGAGGGCGCCATCCTGGTTATTGACGCGACGCAGGGCATCGAGGCCCAGACCCTTGCCAACGTCCACCTGGCCATGGCGCAGAAGCTGACCATCATCCCGGTCATCAATAAGATCGACCTACCGTCGGCCGATCCCGAGACGGTCCTGAGCGAGCTGGAGGAGACGCTCGCCATCCCGCGCGAGGAGGTCCTGCTGGCCAGCGCCAAGGACGGCACCGGGGTCATTGAGATCCTCGAGGCCATCGTGGCGCGCGTGCCGCCCCCGGCCCATGACGGCCGGGCGCCACTGGCCGCCCTCGTCTTCGACAGCCACTACGACCAGTACAAGGGGGTCGTCGCCTACGTCCGCCTGGCGGCCGGCACCCTCCACGACCACGAACGCATCCGCTTCATGGCCACCGGTGCCGAGTCGGAGATCCTGGAGCTCGGCTTTTTCCGGCCGCAGCCTGTGCCGACGAAGCGACTGGTGGCCGGCGAGGTCGGCTATGTCGCGACAGGGCTCAAGAGCATCCGCGAGGCGCAGGTGGGCGACACCCTCACGGCGGCCACGGGCGGGGCCGCGTCACCGCTGCCCGGCTACCAGGAACCGCTACCGCTCGTCTTCGCCGGCATCTATCCGCTGCGCGGCGACGACTATCCGGAGCTGCGCGACGCGCTCGACAAGCTTCACCTCAACGACGCGGGTTTCGTCTACGAGCCGGAGTCGTCCGTCGCCCTGGGATTCGGCTTTCGCTGCGGCTTCCTGGGCCTGCTGCACATGGAGATCGTCCAGGAGCGGCTCGAGCGCGAGTTCGATCTCGACCTCATCGCCTCCGCCCCCAGCGTCGAGTACCGGGTGAAGCTCCACCACGCCGCCGACGAGCTGGTGGTCGACAACCCGGCGCAGATGCCAGGTCCCGGCGACATCGACCAGATCAGCGAGCCGTGGGTCACCACCCAGGTCATCACACCCACCGACTATATCGGTCCGCTGATGGAGCTGGCCACGAACCGGCGCGGCGAGTTCCTCGACATGGAGTACCTGGATCCGAAGCGCGTCAACCTCCATTTCGAGATGCCGCTGGGCGAGCTGATCATCGACTTCTTCGACCAGCTCAAGAGCCGATCATCTGGCTATGCCAGCCTCGACTACTCGTACATTGGCTACCGGCCGGGCGATCTCGTCAAGCTGGACGTGCTGGTCAGCGGGGAGCCGGTCGATGCGCTCAGCCTCATCGTGCATCGGTCCAACGCGTATCGGTCCGGCAAGGCGCTGGTGGACAAGCTCAAGGAGCTCATCCCGCGCCAGATGTTCGAAGTGCCGGTCCAGGCCGCCATCGGCTCGCATATCATCAGCCGCGAAACGATCCGGGCCATGCGCAAGAACGTGCTCGCCAAGTGCTACGGCGGAGACATCACGCGCAAGCGCAAGCTGCTCGAGAAGCAGAAGGAAGGGAAGCAGCGCATGAAGCGGATCGGCTCGGTCGAGATTCCGCAGGAGGCCTTCCTTGCCGTGCTGCGCATGAACGAGAGCACGTAGGTGAGCTTCTTCGATTCGTTGCGCCTGGCCATCGCTCTTGGCCTGACGCTGTTCCTGGTCCTGCTCAGATTCGACGCCGAGCGGATCACGCGTTCCGACTACTTCCGCTACCGCACGCCGTGGATGGGACCGGTCAGCTACTACGTGCTGGTCATCGGCTTCGCGATCGGCATCGCGGTGATCCTGCCGTCCGGCCGCGAGCAGCTGTTCCTGACCGGCGGGAACCCCGACAGCATGCTGCCGGTCATGCTCTTCTTCATCGCCATCGCGTTGCTCAACGGAGTTGCGCTCGCCTTCCTGCGCTACGGCAGCATCCTGCCGCTGCCGATGGAGCTCTTGCCGTCGCGCGTGCTGGGCGCCGCGGCCAACGCCATCAGCGAGGAGCTCCAGTTCCGCTCGATCGTGCTTGGCATGCTCCTTTTCGCCGGCGTGCCGCCGGGCTGGGCCATCGCGGTGCAGGCGGTCGTCTACGGCCTGGCCCACCGGCGCCTGTGGCGCGACCGCGATTGGTACTTCCTGGCCGGCTCGGTGCTCCTCGGCTGGGCCGCAGGAGTGGCGACCTTCGAGACTGGTTCCGTGATCCCGGCCATCGTCGGCCACTTCGCGGTGACCATGTCGCTCTTCGCCTTCGCCGGAGGGCGCCTGCGTCAGCGGCCGATCTGATTATTTGAACGAGTTGAGGACTTGCGCCTCTTGCCCAAGCATGCCTCGCGTGACTGTGAACGCGCGAGGTTGCGCGAAACCGGGTCACGCATTCGCGTGGTGACTGTTCGGTCAGGGGATTGAACGGATCGTGGCCCGAATGTCGCCGCACCGAGATCATCCGAGCACACATCTCGGCACGCCGGCGGCCAGGATACGCCCTAAGAGTCACCCGGCGACTATCCGAGCAGTCGGGCCGGCTGCATCGGTGCATAAGTGCTCCCAGCCGCTGGTGGTAGCGTGGCACCGAATGGTCACCCAGCCGCACCACCTCTACGTCCACGTGCCGTTCTGCCGGCTGGTGTGCGCGTACTGCGACTTCGTGACGGTGGGCGGGCGAGCCCACGACATTCTGCGTTACACCGATGCGCTCCTGCACGAGATCGAGGCCCGGCCGGCGCCCGGCGAGCTGCGGACGATCTACTTTGGCGGCGGGACGCCGTCGCTCCTCAGCGGCGAACAGGTCGGCCAGGTCGTTCAGGCGGCAGAGGTCCGATGGCAGCACGTGGCCCTGGAGGAGGTCACCGTGGAGGCCAACCCGAGCGAGCGCGAGTCGCCGGACTGGGATGGGCTGCGAGCGGCTGGGGTGACGCGGATCAGCCTGGGCGTTCAATCACTGCGCGACGAAGACCTGGTAACACTCGCGCGAGGGCACACCGCGCGGGAAGCGCGCCAGGCTTATGCGGCGGCCCGCCGGGCAGGATTCGATAACGTCAGCATCGACCTCATCTACGGCATTCCCGGCCAGTCGCCAAGCGACTGGCGCGGAGTTCTCGAGGCAGCCCTCGAGCTTCGTCCCGACCACCTGAGCTGCTACGCGCTGCAGCTTGCCCTGCAACCTGACGAGTGGGCCGCGCCGCCACGTCCCGGGGCGCTCCGATGGCGCAACCGGGTGGTGCCGCGCCAGGACGACGCGCTGGCGGCCGACCAGTACCGCCTCGCGGAGGAGGTGCTCGCGGGTCGTGGCTATCGGCACTATGAGCTCAGCTCGTGGGCCCTGCCGGGACGAGAGTCACGCCACAACTCGGCCTACTGGGCGCGGCGGGCATACACCGGCATCGGCGCGGGAGCGCATTCGTATGACGGTGCGGCACAGCGCTCGTGGAACACGCGCGACCTCGACACCTACCTCGAGGTCGCCGAGATGGACGAGTGTCCCGTGGCGGACGCGGAAGTGCTCAACGAGCAGGAGCGGGCATTCGAGGCGATCGCGCTCGGCCTGCGGCTGGTCGATGGCATCAGCCGGCGCGCCTTCGAAGCGGAGTTCCGCCTCGACCCGGTTGAGCGCTATGCGTTGGCGCTGGCCGAAACGACGCGCAAGGGCCTGATCGAGGTGGACGGAGACGCGGTTCGACTTTCGCCGACCGGGCGGCTGCTCGCCTCGGAGGCGCTCATCAGCTTCGCCGGCTGACCCAACCGCGACGCCGTTGACACTGCCGCCGGACGGGCGGTACCATGCCCGACAGCACTCGTTGGCACTCTCGACGTGAGAGTGCCAACACGCACCCAGGAGGCCCAACCAGGTGGACGAACGGATCTCGCGACAGCGCGCGACCCCGTCTCAGCAGGCACTCGAGCTGACCGATCGGCAGCGTTCGGTGCTGCGCGCCGTGGTGGAGGATTACGTGTTCACGGCCGTGCCGGTCGGTTCGAAGGCGCTCGTGGCCCGCTACGCGCTGGGCGTATCGCCGGCCACTGTGCGGAGCGCCATGGCAGAGCTCGAAATGCTGGGCCTCCTCTCGCATCCGCACACCAGCGCCGGCCGTGTGCCCTCCGACCTGGGCTATCGGCTGTACGTGGAGTCGCTCATGCGCGAGGCCGAGCTCGATACCACCGATCGACTCATGATCCGCCACCAGTTCAGCCAGGTGCAGCTGACGAGCAATGAGTGGCTGCGCCTGGCGGCGTCTATCCTGGCCGGCAGCACCCACGCCGCCTCGGTCGTTACCCCCGCTCGCTCTCGGCGCGCACGATTCGGCCATGTCCAGCTGGTCGCGCTGGCCGACGGCACGCGTTTGCTGGTGCTGGTGCTGGCCGACGGCAACGTCACCCAGCGCCGGCTCGATCGCAGCGCCCTGGAGCGCCAGCTTCCGGACGAGGCGCTCGACCAGGCGGCGCTCGACGTCGCGGCAGGAACGTTGAATTCCGAGCTTGCGGGGCTCTCGGCTCCGCAGGCGCGTCGGCGCCTGGCGAAGCTGCCGGCCCTGCCCGCGCGCATCGGGGAGATCCTGGCAGGACTGCTGGAGGAGGCGGATTCCGTGGTGGTCGAAGAAGTGTTCACCGACGGAATCGTCCACGTGCTCGAGCAGCCGGAGTTCGCCGAGGGCGGCAAGCTGCGCACCATTCTCGAGATCCTCCAGCGATCTGACTTCCTCGCGCAGTTGGTGCCCGTCCTGACGCGTCACGGCGGCGTGCACGTGATCATCGGCCGCGAGAACAGCAACGATGCGATGCACGAGGTGAGCCTCGTGTTCGCACCGTACGGGGCGCCCGACCGGGCGCTCGGCCTGCTCGGTGTCCTGGGTCCGACACGCATGCGCTACCCGCGGGCGATCCCGACGGTGCGCTACCTGTCCACGCTCATGGACGAGCTGATCAACCGCGAATACGGCGAGACCCAATGACCGATCACCCTGCCAACGGCGGCCCGAAGCCACGGACCAGGACCCGCGGCCAGGAGCGGGCAGACGCGATCAAAACGCCCTCGCGCCTGGAGCTTGCGGAGCGCATCGAGGTGCTCGGGCGCGAGCTCATCGAAGCGCGCGCCAAGGCGGAGGAGCATCTCTACAACTGGCAGCGATCCGCGGCCGACTTCAGCAACTTCAAGCGCCGAACGGATGAGGAGCGCGCGACCATCGGCCAGTTCAGCAACGCCATCCTCATCAACAAGCTGCTGGCCGTCCTGGACGACTTCGACCGTGCCCTCGATAGCGTCCCTGCCGACGCGCAGGATCCGTGGATCGAGGGCGTGCGGCTGGTGGAACGCAAGATGCGGAACGTCCTCGAGGCGGAAGGGGTGACGCCGATCGACGCGGTCGGCCAGGCGTTCGATCCGAACCTGCACGAGGCGGTCGTCCACGAGGAGACCGCGGACCATCCCGACAACCAGGTGATCGGCGAGCTGCAGCGCGGCTACCGTCTGCACGACCGGGTCATTCGACCCAGCCTCGTCCGAGTGGCGAACAATCCGAAGGAGCACTGACGAACCAATGGGCAAGATCATCGGCATCGACCTGGGCACGACCAACTCGGTCGTCGCCGTCATGGAAGGCGGCGAGCCGCAGGTCATCACCAACGCTGAGGGCGGGCGCATCACCCCATCGGTGGTTGCCTTCGCCAAGAGCGGGGAGCGGCTGGTCGGGCAGGTGGCCAAGCGCCAGGCGATCACCAACCCCGAGAACACCATCTTCAGCATCAAGCGCTTCATGGGCCGTCGCTTCGACGACTCGGAGGTGCAGCGCAGCAAGACGCTCGTGCCCTACGAGGTGACCAAGGATCCGAAATCCGACGGCATCGTGGTCGAGCTTGCCAACGGCAAGCACTTCAGCCCGCCGGAGATCAGCGCCATGATCCTCCAGAAGCTGAAGGCCGATGCCGAGGCGTACCTGGGCGAGAAGGTGACCGAGGCCGTCATCACCGTGCCGGCCTACTTCGACGATACCCAGCGCCAGGCGACCAAGGATGCCGGCCGCATTGCCGGGCTCGACGTCAAGCGGATCGTGAACGAGCCGACCGCATCGGCTCTCGCATATGGGCTTGAAAGGACGAAAGACGAGAAGATCGCCGTCTACGATCTTGGCGGCGGCACCTTCGACATCTCGATCCTGGAGCTGTCCGAGGGAGTATTCGAGGTCCGTTCGACGAACGGCGACACCCATCTCGGCGGCGACGACTTCGATCAGCGGGTCATCGACTGGTTGAGCGAGGAGTTCCGCAAGAGCGAGGGGATTGACCTCAGCAAGGACCGGATCGCTCTCCAGCGTCTCAAGGAGGCGGCCGAGAAGGCGAAGATCGAGCTGTCGAGCACGACCTCGACCGAGATCAATCTGCCCTTCATCAGCGCCGATGCCTCCGGCCCCAAGCATCTCGTCATGACGCTCACCCGCGCCAAGCTCGAGGACCTGGCGGCCGACCTGGTCGAGCGCACCGCCGAACCGGTGAAGAAGGCACTGGCCGATGCGGGCATGAAGCCCGAGGACATCGACGAGGTGATCCTCGTCGGTGGCATGACCCGCATGCCGGCAGTGGTAGAGGCCGTCAAGAAGATGTTCGGCGGCAAGGAGCCGCACAAGGGCGTCAACCCCGATGAGGTCGTCGCGGTGGGCGCCGCCATCCAGGCCGGAGTGCTGGGCGGCGAGGTCAAGGACGTCCTGCTGCTGGACGTCACCCCGCTCTCGCTCGGCATCGAGACCATGGGCGGCGTGGCCACGAAGATGATCAATCGCAACACGACCATCCCGACCTCGCACACGCAGATCTTCTCCACGGCGTCGGACAACCAGCCGTCGGTCGACATCGTCGTCCTCCAGGGCGAGCGCGAGATGGCCGCCGACAACAAGAAGCTGGCGACGTTCCGCCTGGACGGCATTCCGCCGGCGCCGCGCGGCGTGCCGCAGGTGGAGGTCACCTTCGACATCGACGCCAACGGCATCCTCAACGTGGCCGCCAAGGACAAGGCCACCAACAAGGAGCAGAAGGTCGCGATCACCGCATCCTCGATGCTGGCCAAGGAGGACGTGGACCAGATGGTCCGCGATGCGGCCGAGCACGCCGAAGAGGATCGCGCCCGCCGTGCGGCGACCGAGTCGCGCAATGAGGCCGACGCCCTCGTCTACCAGGGCGAGCGGCTGCTCAAGGACCTCGACGAGAAGCTCTCCGACGAGGAGAAGGCGGAGGTCACGGCGCGTATCGAATCGGTGCGGGAGGCGCTCAAGGGGGACGACAACGGAGTGGTCGACTCGACCAAGGGTCAGCTGGCCGAGGTGCTCCAGCGCATCGGTACCAAGGCCTACGAAGCCACCGGCACGCCCGGAGATGGCAACGGGACCGATGGCGGCGCCGCGCCCGGCCCGGAGGGTGGCGAGGCCGCCACCGAGGAAGAGGGAGAGACGATCGAGGGCGAGTACAAGGAGGTCTGACGCCGCCGCCGCTCGGGCCTTGCGAGCGATGATGGTTGGCCGCGACCCACTAGCGTGGCGCGCTCAAATGGTCGTCATGCTTGCGGGCCAGCGGCGTATCTACGGCCCAGAACCGGACGCGTGGTTCCGGCGGGGTTTGCCCAGTCGGGTGGACACCGACGCGCACGAGTGCGGCGCCGCGGCGGCCTTCACGCTGGCTCGTGTTCAGTGCAGTGGACAAAGCCCCCGAAGCGCCCTCTCCGGCGGCATCTGTGCAGTCCAGCGGCCACCCGGGTGGCGCGCCCGCCCTAAGACCTCAGAAGATCGCGTTGCGGGGCAGGACCGCCCACAGTGCCAATCGACGCCGACCATTGCGGCGCGTCAGACTACGCGGCCGGCTGCGGCTGTGTGCACATCGGGCAGCGTCGGGCGACGAACGGAATCTCCGATGCGCACTCGGTGCAGGTCTTCGTGGTCGGCGTCTCGTCGTCCCCGCGCTGGCGGCGTGCCTCGAGCGCGTTCATCGGCTTCACGACGAAGAAATAGATCGCCGCGACAACGAGCCCGAAGGCGATCACCGCGTTAAGGAAGAGCCCATAGCGGACCTCCGCGCTGCCGACCGTGAAGCTCAGCCCGGCGAAGTCGGGTATGCCGACAAGACCCAGCAGCGGGGTCAGGATGTCGGCGACGAACGAGTTCAACAACGCCGCGAACGCGAGGCCGATGACCAGCGCCACAGCCAGCTCGACGACATTCCCGCGCATGATGAATTCCTTGAAACCGCTCAACGGTGTTCCCTCCCCATTCGGATCGTGACGGCTGGGGGCCGCGGGCTTGAGTCTACGCGGTGCTCGCTCGTCTTCCGGGCGATCACGCACCGGTAGACTCCACCCGACCGATGCGACTCGCAACCTGGAACGTCAACTCGCTCAAAGCCCGCCTGGACCGGGTCCTGGCCTGGACCGAGCGCCAACGGCCTGACGTGCTGTGCCTCCAGGAGACGAAGCTGTCCGACGCGCAGGCGCCGCTCATGGACTTCACCGCCCTCGGCTATGAGCTCGTCCACCACGGTCCTGGCCGGTGGAACGGGGTGGCCATCGCGTCGCGCATCGGTATCTCTGATGTGGTCGCCGGCATCCCGACACCCGACGGCTGGACCGATGACGGCGGCCGCTTCCTGGCCGCCACCTGCGGACCCACGCGGGTGGCCTCGATCTACGTCCCGAACGGCCGGGTGGTGGATTCGGAGTTCTACCTTGCCAAGCTCGAGTGGCTGGCGAGGTTATCGGTCTGGCTGAACGATAACGATCCGGCCACCGAGCTGGCGATCTGCGGCGACTTCAACGTGGCGCCGGAGGACATTGACGTCTGGGACGTGAACGCGGTCCATGGCGCGACTCACGTCTCGCCGCGCGAGCGCGCGGCCGTTGCAAAGCTGCGAGGGTGGGGGATGGTCGACATTGTGCGCCAGTTTCATCCCGAGCCGGACTTCTTCAGCTGGTGGGACTATCGCGCCGGGCACTTCCACAAGAACTTCGGGATGCGGATCGACCACGTCTACGTGTCGGCGCCGCTCGCCGGGCGGGCGGTCGCGGCAGACCGCGATCGAGACGCGCGGAAGCCGTCGACCTACCCGGGCATCGCGTCCGACCACGCCCCCCTGATCGTGGACTTCGCCGACAGCTGATCAGAGCCTTCGCAACGCCCCGGCCACCTGGCGGCCGGGGCGGGCGCGAGGCCAGACCACCTTGGCGGCGCCGACGAACGACCGATACGCCTCCACCGCGTCGCGGAGGGCGGGGATGAAGCGCGGATCCTCCATCGGTGCAACGCCAGGCTCGAACCAGATGCCGAGCATGCTCAGCGTCTTCGCCTTGCGGTCGATGCGTGGCTCGATGCGCCCAACGAAGCGGTCTCCGAACAGGATCGGCAGGACGTAATAGCCCCACCTGCGCTTCGGCTCGGGGACGTAGACCTCCCACAGGTAGTCGAACCCCCACAGCTCCCTGAGCATGCGGCGGTCCCACACGAGCGGGTCCAACGGGGCCAGGAAGGTGACTGCCGCTGGGGGCAGCGAGGCGGGCTCAGCGGTGGCATCGAGGATTGGCCCTTCGGCGGCGATGATGTAGCGGACGCCCTTCAGTCCTTCCACGTCGACCGGCAGCAGCTCGCCGTCCGCGACCAGCTGGGCAGTGCCCGCAACCCGCTCGCCGGAAGAGCCGGCGCTGTACATCACCTCCGACTGCGTGCCCGTCGGCGTGGTCATGCCGGTCGCTCGGAATCGGCTCAGAAGCCGATGCCTCATGGCGTCCTCCTCCGACTCCTTCAGCTTCAGCTGCTCGGCCGGCACCAGCCGCTCGATGAGGTCGTAGTAGCGACGGTTGCCCTCTCGTCGCGCGATGCCGATGCGGCCGGAGACAAAGAGCGCCTCCATGACCGCCCGGGAGGCGCGCGTCGGCGCCCACCACCAGTCGACGGCATGGCTGTGCTCGCTGAAGGCGGCCGTGGAAAGGGGTGCATCGGTCTCCAGGCGTCTGAGGATCGCCTGGGCGACATCGGCCTGTTCGGTGAGAATGCCGTTGTCGATGCTGGCCATGTTGCGCTGCCAGGTGATGCGGTAATGGGGTAGCTCGTGCATCGGCACCAGGTTGAGGCTCTTGTTGTACAGCTCGATCAGCCGCCGATCCGGTCCGTACAGCCACTGGTCGCACCAGGCTCGCTGGTAGCCGGCGATGCGGGCATGCAGCACGAGGTCATGGTTTCGGGCGCCGGGCACCTCCAGCGGGTCGAACTGGAGCAGTCCCAGGCGCTCGACCGCGGTGAGCACCGACTCGGGCATGGCCGGCAGCGCACGCGGCGGTGCCAGCAGGTGGCGAGTGACGAGGAATCGGCGCGCGTGGTCGGCTGAGATGTGGAGGCCTGACATCGGCGCCGATGGTACGCGTCATTCCCGACCGCCGGTTTCAGGATGGAGTTGCGCAGACTTGGTCCGAGGGGAACCGCTGAGGTGGGTCGTCGGCAGATGGCTGGCACTCGCTCTCTCGGAGTGCCAATTGGTATGATCTTGGCCGCCATGGCCGTCAAGCGTGATTACTACGACGTGCTCGGTGTCCCGCGCGATGCGGACGACGCCGAGATCAAGCGTGCCTTCCGCAAGCTCGCGCAGCGACATCACCCCGACGTCGATACCGGCGACGGGGCCGAGACGCGCTTCAAGGAGCTCAACGAGGCGTATCGCGTCCTGTCCGACCGGCAGCGGCGCAGCGCGTATGACATGTTCGGCCACGCTGGCGTCGAAGGCTCCGCGGCGGGCGGCTTCGAAGGTTTCGGCGGCGGCTTCGGTCCGTTCGGCGATATTTTCGACGCCTTCTTCGGTGGCTCGCCGGCGGGCACCCGTCGACGAACCCGAGCAGTTGCCGGGGCCGACCTGCGCTACGACCTGACAATCGACTTCGCCGAGGCCGTCTTCGGCGTCACGAAGGAGATCAGCTTCCCGACGCTCGAGACCTGCCCCCGCTGTGAAGGAGCGGGTGGTGAGCCGGGCACCGAGCCGGAGACGTGCGCCGACTGCAATGGCAGCGGCGAGCAGCGCCGCGTGGCGCAGACGATCCTGGGCCAGATGGTCAACATCGTGGCCTGCGCGCGCTGCCGTGGCGAGGGCCGCACCATTGCCACGCCGTGCACCCAGTGCGGCGGCGACGGCCGGGTGCGGCACGAGCGCTCGCTCCAGGTCAGCATTCCGGCGGGCATCGACGACGGCCAGCGCATTGCCATGGAGGGCCAGGGCGAGGCCGGTCCGCGCGGAGGCCCGAATGGCGACCTGTACGTGGCCGTCCGGATTCGGGCGCATCCCCACCTCCTGCGGCGGGGGACCGAGCTGTACCACGAGCTTCCGATCACCTTCCCGCAGGCGGCCCTGGGCGCGACGCTCACCGTCCCCACCGTCGAGGGCAGCGACGAAGTCGAGATCCCACCCGGCGCCCAGTCCGGCCAGGAGATCCGTCTGCGCGGCAAGGGCGTCCCGCAGCTTCGGGGCGCTGGGCGGGGCGATCTGCATGTCATCGTCAACGTGGTCGTGCCATCCAAGCTTTCGAAGCGCGAACGCGAGCTGTTGGGCGAGCTTGCCGAGGAGAGCGGCCCGGCCGTGCTCCCCAAGGGCGGTGGCACCGTCCTCGACCGCCTGCGCGACTTCTTCACCTGACCTCACCGATGCGCTGGCTCGAGCTGAGCGTCGAGGCCGATGTCGAGGCCGTCGAGGCGGTGTCCGAGATCCTGGGCCGGATCGGTGGCGGGACGTCCGTCCAGCCAACGCGGCTGATCCATGATCCGAACGACGAGCTCGCGGCACGAGAGGACCCGGCAGCCCCCTTCGTCGTGACCGCCCATGTCGCCGACGACCCCGATGGCGCCGATGCGGTCGACGCCACCGAACGGGCGCTATGGCACCTCCAGGCCTTCGGGCTGCGCCCGGTTGGACCACTGCGCGTCCAGGTCGTCGACGATACGGACTGGACCGATGCCTGGAAGAAGCACTATGTCGCGCAGCGCATCGGTCGAGTCTTGATCACGCCGTCGTGGGCAGTGGAGGAACCGGGTGAAGGCGAGGTCTCCCTCATTCTCGACCCGGGAATGGCCTTCGGGACGGGCCTGCATCCGACCACGCGCGGCTGCCTGGAACTGCTCCAGGGGGTGGGGCCGATGCCGGGGCGCGTCCTCGATGTCGGGTGTGGCTCCGGCATCCTGGGGCTGGCGGCTCTGCGCCTGGGCGCGGCTTACGCCGTCGGCATGGATACCGATCAGCTCGCCGTTGATGCCACCCGAGCCAATGCGGAGCGCAACGGCCTGGGCGATGCGCTCGACGTGCAGCATGGCTCGCTGCCGGCGGTGCCCGAAGAGCGGTATTGGCTCGTCCTCGCCAACCTCGTGGCGGCGGTGCTGATCGATCTCGCCCCAAGGCTGGCGGGCCACCTGGTGCGCGGAGGCGCGCTCATCGTCGGCGGAATCATCGAGCCACGGGCCGCTGAGGTCATCGCTGCCATGCTCGCGGCCGGGCTCAGCGTGGCGGAGCGCCGCGACGACGGAGAATGGGTCTCACTGCGGCTGGAGCACGAGGTGTGACCCTGCATCGGTTCTTCGTCGATCCCGCTGCCATGGCGGGCGAGCGCTTCGCGATCCCGTCGGCCATCGAGCGGCAGGTGCGCGGCGTGCTCCGCCTGGGGGATGGCGACCGGATCGTCCTGCTTCCCGGCGACGGTACGGAGGCCGTGTGCCGCCTTGCCGACGGAGACTGCGTTGTCGAGGAGCGGCGCACGGTGGCCAGCGAGCCTCGCCATCGGCTCACCGTCGTCCAGGCGCTGCTCAAGGGTGACGCGCTCGAGGAGGTGGTGCAGCACGCAACCGAGGTGGGTGTCGCTCGATTCCGACTGGTGGTGACCGAGCGTTGCGTTGCCCGCGAGCTCTCGGCAGGCAAGCTAGAACGGCTGCGGGCCATCGTCCGCGAGGCAGCCGAGCAGTCGGAGCGAGGGATCGTGCCGGCGGTCGAGCCCCCGGTAGCGCTGTCCGAAGCGTTCGAACCCGGATCGGTCCTGCTCTTCGAACGCCACGATGGGTTGGGTCTCGCGGCGATCACGCCGCCGACAAGCCTCATCATCGGTCCAGAGGGTGGCTTCGGCGATGGCGAGGTCGCAGCCGCCGGGCAGGCTGGCGTCATCCTCGCGGGGCTCGGTCCGCGCATCCTCCGCTCGGAGACGGTGGCGGTGGCTGCGGCGGCGGTGGTCTTGTCGCGCACCGGCGACTTCGCCTAGGCTGCCGGCCATGATGGATTGCCTGTTCTGCAAGATCGTGGCGGGCGAGATCCCGTCCGACCAGGTCCACGCTGACGACGAGGTGATCGCCTTCCGCGACATCGCCCCGCGCGCTCCGACCCACGTGCTCGTCATTCCGCGCCGGCACATTCCAGACGCTCACGCCTTGACCGATGCCGATGGCGACCTGCTGGCGAAGCTGTTCGGTGTTGCTCGGAAGGTCGCGGATGATGCGGGCCTGTCGGAGGGCTACCGGGTGGTGACCAATGTTGGATCCGACGCGGGCCAGACCGTGTTTCATCTCCACCTGCACCTGCTCGGCGGCCGCCCCATGGCCTGGCCTCCCGGCTGACGGGGCCAATTGACCCTCATCGGCTCCGCTGGTACCCTGCGCTTCGCTTGCGTGCCCGGCGGGCAAAGACCGCCGTGGGGTGGACACGAACTATTGAAGCGGGAAGGAGGCGAGACGCTTGGCAGAAGTCCGCGTGGGCGAGAATGAGACATTCGAGAGCGCGCTGCGTCGATTCAACAAGAAGATTCAGCAGTCAGGGATCCTGGCTGAGGCACGACGCCGCGAGCACTACGAGAAGCCCAGCGTGAAGCGAAAGCGCAAGGAAGCCAAGAAGCGCAAGGTAACCTCGCGCTTCTAGTCGCCAGACGCCAGCCTCAACACAACCGAACCGGCGCAACGGAGGGATCACCAGACCGATGACGCCGGACGCCGAGACGACCATGACGCTCCAACAGCGGCTCGAATCCGCCATGCGTGACGGCATGCGCGCCCGCGACGAGCAGCGCACCCAGACTCTGCGGATGGCGATGGCGGCTGCCCAGAACCAGCGCATTGCCCGCGGCCGCGACCTCACCGACGAGGAGGTCGTCGACGTCCTGACGAAGCAGGTCAAGCAGCGCCGCGAGAGCATCGCCATGTACCGCGACGCCGGACGCGAGGATCGCGCCGCGTCCGAGGAAGCGGAGGCCGCCATCCTGGCCGAGTTCCTCCCCGCGCAGCTGTCGGAATCCGAGGTCGAAACGATGGCGCGCGCCGCCATCGCCGAAACCGGGGCCGCGTCGTCCGCCGACCTGGGCAGGGTCATGGGCCGGCTCTCGCCTCAGACCAGGGGACGTGCCGACGGCCAATTGGTGAGCGAGATCGTCCGCCGCCTGCTCACAGGGTCCTAGCGCCAGCACATGTTCATTCCGCGCACGCTGGCCGAGCAGGATGGGGAAGGTCGCGGCGCCGTGGCGCGAGCGATGATCGTCATCGGCATCCTGGCCACGACGCTGTTCTTCATCCTGTCCGCCAACATCACCCTCGGCCAGGAGGACCTGGTCTCCGGACAGATCGCACCGCGCGACATCTTTGCCCAGCGCGAGGCGACCTTCGATTCTCCCAGCCTCACCCAGGAGGTACGCGACGCGGCCGCGGAGAATGTGCTCCCGCAGACCGTGACGATCAAGTCGCCGGCGGACAACCAGGAGGATCAGCTCCTGGCGTTCGACGCGATGTCGCGTCGTGTCGTCCGGGTCCTCAACCTCCGTGACGCTGGTTCGCTGTCGGGCGACGGCGTGGTCGAGCGGTTGTCGGCGGATACGCCGGCGATTCCTTTCTCCCAGCGGACGGTTGTCGCAACCCTGGGCGCCGATCGCTGGGGCGTCATCGCCGATGGGGCGCGCACCGCGGTGGCGGCGATCCTGGCCGGCTCCGTCCGCGAGGACGACCTGGTCCGGGTGCGCACCGAGGTGCGCGACCTCGTCACCACCGATCTCGCCGCCGAGGAGCGCGAGCTGGCCGGCGCCCTGGCCGCGGCGTTCGTCGAGCCGACGGAGCGGGTCGACCGAGAGCTCACCGCGCTCCAGGAGCAGCAGGCGCGCGCGGCCGTTCCCCCGGTCGTAGTCGACGTCATCCGCGGCGAGAAGATCGTCGATGCGGGCGAGCGGATCACCGCGCAACAGTTCGAGATCCTCGACGCGCTGGGCCTCGCTCGTCCGGTGGTGGCGGTCGGCACCGTGTTCGGCAACGCCCTGGTGGCAGTGCTCATCGCCGCGCTGGTGGTCGGCTACCTGTGGCGTTTCGAGCCGGCCATCTGGCACCGCAATCGATCCGTGCTCCTCTTCGTGCTCTCGCTCGTGGTCAGTGCCCTGGCACTCCGCATCGCCGCCGACCGGACGCTGCTGGCTTTCGTGGTGCCGACGACCGCGACGGTGCTTCTCATCGGCATCCTGCTCCAGAGTGGGGCCGGGGCCGTCATGGGCGGCGCCCTGGCAATCCTGGCCGGGATCATGAACCGCGACGCGCTCGAGCTGACCGTCTACGTGCTGGCCGGCGGCCTCGCCGCCCTGCTGGCCATCACCCGTGCGGAGCGGCTCAACGCCTTCGTCCGCGTCTTCGTGGCACTGGTTGCCACGAATCTGGCGGTCGTGGTCGCCTTCAGCCTGCTCGAGCAGCGCGAGATCACCGCCTTCCTTGAGCTGAGCGGCGTTGCCATCCTGAACGCCCTCCTGTCGGTGGCCCTCGCCGCCGGCAGCTTCGCGGTGCTCGGCAACGTGTTCGGGATCATGACCCTGTTCCAGTTGCTGGAGCTGGCCAACCCGTCGAACCGGCTGTTGCGGCGGCTCCTGCTCGAGACGCCCGGCACGTACCACCACAGCGTCATGGTGGGCAACCTGGCCGAGCGCGCGGCGGAGACCATCGGCGCGGATCCGCTGCTCGCGCGCGTGGCAGCCTACTACCACGACATCGGCAAGATGAAGAACCCGTTGGCCTTCATCGAGAACCAGGGCGGCGCCCACAACATTCACGATGACCTGGCCGCCGAGACCAGCGCCCGTATCATCTCCGGCCACATCCGTGACGGGATCGATCTCGGCTACGCGCATGGGCTGCCGGTCCAGATCATCGGCTTCATCCCCCAGCACCACGGGACCAGCGTGATGACCTATTTCCACACCAAGGCATTGCGCGAGGCTGGCGGGCGCGAAGAGCTCGTCGACGAACGAACCTACCGCTATCCGGGGCCCAAGCCGCAAAGTCGCGAGGCGGCCATCATCATGCTCGCCGACGGCGTCGAGGCCTCCGTTCGCTCATTGGACGAGAAGGACGAGGCGAGCATTCGCGCCATGGTCGACCGGATGGTGGACGCCCGGGTCGCGGATGGCCAGCTCGACGACGCCGAGCTGACGCTGAAGAACATCGCGCAGATCAAGGACGCCTTCGTGGGCCAGCTGCTGGGCATGTACCACGCCCGCATCAAGTACCCCGACAACGTGGTGCCCATGGAGGGCCACCGCGAGGAGGCCTGACCTCCACACTGACCGATCACCCCTTGAGCCGAGGGCATGATCCCGACTACGATGGTCGCCTCATGGGCTGTACGGTCACCTTCCACGACCGGATCGGGCACGATCGCATCGAGCAGGCGGTCGAGCCGCTCGACGCGCGCGCAGCGCTGGCGCTCCTCGAGTCCGCGGTGTGCGAGACGGTGCATGCCGCCTTCGGCAAACAGCCGACCGAGGTCGAGCTCACGCTCGCCGGCGACGCGGCGATGGAGCGCCTCAACTTCGACCACATGGGCGAGCGCGGCCCCACCGACGTGCTCTCGTTCCCGCTGCACGAGTGGGCGCTCAATGGTCGTGAATCACACCTGACCGATGACGACGGCGTCGCTCCACCGGGACCGCTCCTTCTGGGCGACGTGGTGATCGATATCGACCAGGCGCTGCGCCAGGCGGCGGAGGGCGACTGGGGCGTGACCGAGGAGATCGTTCTGTTGGCCATCCACGGCACGCTGCACCTGCTCGGCCATGATCACGCCGAGATGGACGAGGAGGAGCGCATGCGCGCGCTTGAGCACCAGGTCCTGGGCGTCCTGCATCGGCGCCACAGGGACGTGCCGTGGCAGCCCGGTTCGCTCTTCGATCGTGCCGGCCACGCGGTGACCAGCGGCAGCTGAGCCGGTTCGGGGCCGCGAGCGCCGGTTGCGCTCAGCGCACCCATCTACGAAGTAAGGGCAAGAACCGGGCAAGAGTTGCCTCCCGGCGCAACTCTCGGTCGCCTATCGGTCCAGCGCGGCCTGAGCTTCGTAGTTGGGTGCGTTCAGTGCAACTCGCGAGCCCGCCTGGAGCACAGGAGTTTCAGCCCCGGGCTCGTTTCGCTCGCTCCGGTCGGGCGCTGGCGTCAGGTCGGGCGAGAAGCGTCAAGTTCCGGTGGCGGTGAGGTGCCGTCGAGGACGGCGCGGGCGGCCATGGCCGCTGATGCGGGACCGGTGCTGATGCCCCACGGACCGTGGCCGGCACAGATGAACAGCCCGTCGGTGGCTCCCGCCGCGCCGATGAAGGGACGGCCGTCCATGGACTGCGGCCGGGCGCACATGCGGCGCCCGACGATCTCGGCCTCCATGACGGCGGGTAGGAAGGTTGCGGCACGGCGGAGGAGCAACGCACCGATCCGCTCCGGCTCCGGTTCGATTGCCAGGAAGGTGGAGCCCACGGTGCTGATGTCGCCTGCGCTGGCGATGCTGAAGAGCGATGGGGGATCGGCCTCGGAATCCGCCGGCTGGGCGGCGCGTGTCGTGGCGGCGGCCGCGCGGTTCACCGCGTCCACCTCATCTTCCTCGACGATATGCCGCGGGGCGTGTCCGTCCAGGCGGAGCTGGAGGGTGACACCCCACGTCGCATGGATTGGCCGCCAGTTTCCGGAGGGGTCGACCAGCGCGGGAGACCACGGCCCGGCGGCCACCAGCACGGCGCCAGCATCGATCCTCATGCCGCCCTCGAGGGTCACCCCCACCACGCGACCATCGCTGACGCGCGGCCGCCCCGGGGAGCCGACCACGAACACCGCGCCGCGATCGTCCGCCAGCGACGCCCATGCCGCGGTGGCCGAGGCCGGCGGGATCGGGTAGCCGGTGGCCACGCGCACGGCGGCCGGACCGTGCGTCAACGAGGGCTCGAGCCGGTGGACCTCATCAGCGGTGAGGAGCTCCGCGCCGAGCTCTGGAAAGGCGTCGGCCATGCGCCGAGCCTGGGCTGCGGCCGCATCGGGATCGCGGTTGAGCAGCAGTAGCCCGGCAGGTGTTGCGCCCATGGCGAAGTCGGTATCGGTCCGATCCGCCAATGCCCGATAGCGGTCAAGGCTCTCGTGATAGAGCTCGGCCAGCACGGAGTCGAATGGATGCTGGATGGCGCCGAGGTTCCGACCAGACGCGCCCGCACCGACTGCGGTGCCCTCGACGAGGACGACGCGCGCGCCCCGGTCGGCCATGATCGCGGCGGCCGCGCAGCCGATGACTCCGCCGCCGATCACGACGACATCAGCGCTGGACGGTACATGGTGGGGGTGGTTTCGAGGTCGCTCCACGATTCGAGGATAGCGGGCGGGGTAGCATCGGCCTCGCATGAAGGTGATCTGCGGCCTCGGCAATCCGGGCGAGCGCTATCGGCTCACGCGCCACAACGTCGGCTTCCGGGTCGTGGATCTGCTCGCCGACCGCTGGGGACTGACCGGTGACGGCCGTGTCCGCGACGGTGCCGCGCTGCTGGAGGCTCTGCACCCCGAACCGGCCGGCAAGGTGCTCCTCGTCAAGCCGATGCGCTACATGAACCACTCGGGTGGATCCCTTCGCGCTGCCCTGAGCCAGACCGATGTCGAGGTCACATCCGACCTGCTGGTGGTGGCCGACGATATCGACCTGCCGCTGGGACGGGTGCGGCTGCGCCGGTCCGGATCGGCCGGCGGCCACAACGGGCTGCGCGACATCATCAGCTCCTTCGGCACGAGCGAGTTCGCGCGGCTGCGGATCGGGATCGGCCGGGCGGGAGAGGCGGTGGACCACGTCCTCGCCACCTTCAAGCCCGATGAGCGCGAGCTGGCCGACGAGATGGTCCAGGTCGGTGCCGATGCCGCCGAGCGCTGGCTGCGCGACGGCATCGACGAGGCCATGAACGCCTTCAACGGCCTCGATCCCGCCGGACCTGGCGGCTGAGGCTCACCTGGTCTCGGTTCCCGCCACGCCACGTGCTGCGGCGGGGGGACCGCGCGTCACTCACGGCGGCTACCATGCAGCGGTCCATGTCCCCATCGCGCGGCGGTGATCGCCGCGTTGCCGCGCTCGTCGACGCCCTTCGGCCCCATCTGCCGGAATCGGGCGTCCTTCGCGTGCCCGCGGCCGCCCGGGCCGGGCACCTTGCCGTACGGCGTGCCGAGCTTCCGGCCGCGCAATCGATGGTGGTCGTGGCGCGCACCGACGAGGAGGCACACCGGCTCACTGATGACCTGGCGGCATGGATCGGTCATGCTCATGTCCTAACGCTGCCGGAGCGCGCCGCTCTCCCGCTCGAGCGCGCGCTCGCCGAGCACGATGAGTCGTCCGAGCGATTGTCGGTGCTCTCCGAGCTCGGAGCGGGCAGGCGCAACATCGTCGTCGTCGCGCCGCTCCTGGCACTCGTTCAGCGCACGCTGGGCGTCGAGCAGTTGCGCGAGGCGCGGACGAGCCTGCGCGTCGGGGAGCGCATCGCGCAACGCACCGTGCTGGAGCGCCTCGTGGCCGGCGGATACGAACCCTCGGTCGAGGTCACCGGAATCGGCGAGTTCGCGCACCGCGGCGGACTCATCGATGTCTGGCCGCCGGGCTTCGATGAGCCGGTACGGGTGGAGCTGTTCGGCGACGAGGTTGAGTCAATCCGAAGCTTCGACCCGATGACCCAGGGATCACGCCGCCGCCTGTCGGAGATTCACCTCGTACCACCGTCCGAATTCCGGCCGATCGGCGGATGGGAGGACATGGGGCAACGGGTCCCGCTGACCTCGGACCAGCTGATGGCGGACGCCGCACGGCTGGTTCAAGGGGACATCGGCGAGGCGGCGGAGACCTGGGCCGCCCTGCTCACCGCGGGTCCTGCCGCTGATCACGTGCCGGCGGCAGCGCACCTCGTCCTGACCGACCTCGACGAGCTCCGCGCCCTGGCCGTCGACCTCGATACGCAGGCCGTCGACCGCAGAGATGGGCTCGTGAGGGCCGGCGAGCTCCCGGCGTCATGGCCGCTCCCGTACGACGCCGGGGCGGCTCTCGAGGCAATGGTCGGACAAGCGGCGGAGCGGCTCGAGGAGCACGCGGAGCGCGAGGCCGGCTACTCGCTCGCGCCACCGCTCCCCGGTCGCGCGGATCGCGCCGGCGCGTGGCTGCTGGAGCTGGCCGCCGCCGGCAGACACATCGTCGTCACCACCGACCAGGCCAGCCGGGTGGGGGAGCTGCTCGAGGAGGCTGGGCGGCCGACCGCGGCGCTGGCCCAGCTTCGAAACGCCCCCGCGCCAGGCGAGGTCGGCCTCGTCCACGGTTCTCTCTCGGGTGGCTTCGCGCACGCGTCCACCAATCTGCTGATCCTGACGGATCGGGAGCTGTTCGGCGCGACGCGCGTGCGGCGGCTGACGGCCGCGAAGCGCGTGGTGACTCGCGACCTCATCGGCAAGCTCCAGCCGGGCGATCACGTCGTGCATGTCGACCACGGCATTGGCCGCTATGCGGGAATGACGCAGCGTACCTTCGGCGATGACGTCAAGGAGTACCTCCAGCTCGACTTCGCTGGCACCGACAAGATCTTCCTGCCGGCCGACCAGATCGGGCGCATCACCCGTTACGCGGGCGGTCCGGCGCCGGCGTTGAGCAGGCTGGGCGGCACCGAGTGGGAGCGGACGAAGACTCGCGTCCGGCGCGCGGTGGGGGACCTTGCGAGGGAGCTGATCGAGATCTATGCCGCGCGCGAATCGGCCCTCGGCTTCGCCTTCTCCGCCGACACCACCTGGCAGCGCGAGCTGGAGGAGAGCTTCCCGTACACCGAGACGCCGGACCAGGCACGGAGCATCGAGGAGGTCAAAGCCGACATGCTCCAGCGGCGGCCGATGGATCGGCTCGTCGTCGGCGACGTCGGCTACGGCAAGACCGAGGTGGCGCTGCGGGCAGCCTTCAAGGCGATCCAGGATGGGAAGCAGGTGGCGGTGCTGGTGCCCACCACGGTCCTGGCGCAACAGCACCAGCTCACCTTCGAGCGGCGGCTGGGCGCCTTTCCCGTCAGGGTCGCCATGCTCAGCCGCTTCGTGCCCAAGAGGGCGCAGGAGCGCATCGTGGAGGAGGTCGCGGACGGCGGCGTCGACATCCTGATCGGGACGCATCGGATCCTGAGCAGGGACATTTCCTTTGCGGACCTGGGCCTTCTCGTGGTCGACGAGGAGCAGCGTTTCGGCGTGTCGCACAAGGAGCGTATCAAGTCCATGCGGCGCGAGGTCGACGTCCTCACGCTGTCCGCCACGCCCATCCCACGCACCCTGCACCTCTCGCTGGTCGGCATCCGGGACCTGAGCGTCATCGAGACACCGCCGGAGGCACGTTTGCCGATCCAGACCCGCATCGCGGAGGACGACGACGGGCTGGTGCGCGATGCCATCGGCCGAGAGATCGACCGCGGCGGACAGGTCTTCTACGTCCACAACCGGGTCGAGACGATCGAGGCGGCTGCCGAGCGCGTTCGGCGCCTGGTCCCCGGGGCGCGGGTCGCCATCGGTCACGGCCAGATGGCGGAGGGCATGCTCGAGCGGGTCATGCTGGACTTCGACGATGGTCGCTTCGACGTGCTGGTGTGCACCACCATCATCGAATCCGGCCTCGACATCCCGAACGCGAATACCATCATCATCGTGCGCGCCGACACGTTCGGGCTGGCGCAGCTCTACCAGTTGCGCGGACGCGTGGGCCGATCCGACCGCCGCGCCCACGCCTACCTGCTGCATCGGCGCGGGACGCCGCTGACGCAGATCGCCCGCAAGCGGCTGCACGCCATCTTCAGCGCCTCCGACCTGGGTGCCGGATACCAGATCGCGCTGTCGGACCTCGAGATCCGCGGCGCCGGCAATATCCTGGGTGCTGAGCAGCACGGCTTCATGGCCGCCGTCGGCTTCGAGATGTACACCCGCCTGCTGGCCGAGGCGGTCGACATGCTGCGCGGACGTCGGCCGCCCCCCGAGCCGTCGCCGGTCCGCCTGGACCTGCCTGGATCGGCCTTCCTGCCGGATGATTACATCGCCGATTCGGGCGCCAAGCTGGAGGCCTATCGGCGCTTCGCGAAGGTCCGAAACGAAGCCGATGCCGAGGCGCTGCGCGCCGATCTGCGCGACCGATACGGCCCGATCCCGACGCCGGTTGAGGGGCTTTTCACCGCGGTCCGGGTGCGGCTGGCGGCCGAGGCCGCCAGCGTGCCCGAGGTCCGTGCCGAGGAGCACCAGGTGACCTTGAAATGGACACGCATGCCGGACAGGCGCGAGATCAGTGTCGCGCTCCAGGTCGCCGGATTCAGGCCGGACAGCGGCTCGAACCAGGTCCGCATCCCGGTCCTCGCCGGTCACGACCCGACCGATGTCGCGCTCCGAGCCCTGGGCGCACTCACCGCGTGAGGCACCCTGACTGTCCGCCGATGTCGTGGGAGCGAGAGAGCGCACTACAGCCACCAGGGCCGGCTCAACGACAGCTCGATTACCGCGCGCAGCGACGCGAGTTCCGCGTCACGGCCAATCGGTGGTCTTCGCATCGCCCGATGTCTACGTCGGCGCGTGCGGGGTCAAGTTCGAGAACGTGACCTCGACCCTTGCCCGAAAGGTGGGCGGATCGATGGCGGGGTATCGGTGGAGGTCAGGCTGGATCCGTGCGAAAAGCTCGAGCGCAAGTTGAGGCTGGATCAGACCACGACGCAGCATCTCTGCGACGTCTCGCCGATCCTGGTCGTGGCCGCGCTCAACCTTGGAGAGCGCCTGGGCGTAGAGGTCGTAGTGATAGAAGTTGACGGAGCCGTGGCGAGTGACGAAGAGGCTCCGCGTCTCCCAGCCGGGTAACGGGGGAATGAAGTCCGCCGGCGACGCCAGCTCGACGTTGACCTCGAGTTCCTCTTTGAGGACGGGCAGGAGCCGGAGGAGCCGGTCGTCATCGGGTTCGATCTTGATGTCGACATCGATGGTGCTCGCTCGCCAGCCCATGAGCACCGCGGTCGCGCCTCCGGTCACGTGAACGGTGGCTTCTACTCGCGCTCGCTCGCCGAACGCGCGCATGAACGACTCGACGCGCTGTGCGTCAGCGCGACTTCGCATGTTCGGCCGCGCGCTCGAAACTGACCAGGCGGCGGACCAGGGCGTTATAGCGCCCGTGGGCCGCATCGGCGTCTTCTTCGCTCAGTCGGTCATAGAGTCGGTGCTCGGGATCAGCGGTCAGCCCCGACGGCAGCGCAAGGCCGATCGCCCGCAGGCGGGGGGCGCCGATGGCGACCAGGAGCGCTGCGAGGCTATCGGTCTCGCCCCGGGCGAGATCCTCCAGACCCTGCCGAACCAGTTCATATCCCGGCAGGGTTTCGAGGCGCTGCGGGCTCATTTCAGGCGACACAGTGCGTCGATACTAGTCGAGGGAGCGCAACCGCCCCCTCGACCACGTCGTCCCAAGTGCCGAAAGGGAGGTCAGCCGCCGAAGTCGAAGACCGAGTGGCATTCCACGGTGGCGTCGATCGCCGCCCCGTCGCTCGTTTCGCCATCGATGCTGATGGTGGCCGTATCGCCACGGTCATCAACCGAGACTGTGCCGGTGCCGTTGCTCTCCGGCGGCTCGATGTCGACCGTCGTCCCCCCGAGCAGGTCGCCGAATGTCAACGAGGTCATGAAGTCGTCCGTGCCACCGCCCGTGGCGGCATCGGCGTCGTTCACCACCAGTTGAAGGCTGCTGAGCTCCACGTCCTCGCTGGTGCTGTACTGAAGACCGAAGGTGTTGTCGCCGGTGGCCCCGCGGCTGCATCCGCCATCGGGGACGCTGCCGGAATAGGTGCCCGCGAATGCGCCGCCGGAAACCGTGACCTCCACGCTTGCCGTGGCATCGCCGTCGCTGCCGCCAGCCGAACCACCGTCCGTCGACGTGTCATCCGTGGCCGCGGTGGTTGGATTGGTGTCGGTTTCCTCTTCCGTGGCATCGGTCGATGACGCCCCGCCGCAGCCGGCGAGGACCAGCGCCAGGATGAGGGCGGGCGCTGCGGAGATTCGAAGATGTCGCATGGATCGTGATTCCTCCCTGGTCGCTGAACAGGTTCTGCTATGGACGAACGCTGAGCGTATGCACGATGCGGGCCGCGACGGCGGGGAAGGGACCGCGCGGTCGATCGCTATACTGGGATTCGACCACTCGACCCGGGACGGGCGCACCCGTCCGGCGCCGATCTTCGACCGCAGCCGCACACCATGCGGCGACGAATGGAGGCGACCGTGACGACCCCAGTTGACCCGGGAAACGCCCGCGACACGCTCAGAATTGGCGAGCGCTCGTACGACTACTACCGGCTCGACGCCGCCGGTGCGACCGATCTCGAGCACTTGCCATACACCGTCAAGATCCTGCTCGAGAACATGCTGCGCGGCGCCGCGACGCAGCCAGACCTGGTGAGCGCCGACGACGTGCGCGCGCTCGCTTCGTGGGACCCGACACACCCCGCGGAGGCCGAGCTGCCCTTCATGCCCGCGCGCGTGATCCTCCAGGACTTCACGGGTGTACCGTGCGTCGTCGACCTGGCCGCCATGCGCGACGCGGTGGCCGACATGGGCGGTGATCCGGCAAAGATCAACCCGCTGGTTCCGGCCGACCTGGTCATCGACCACAGCGTGCAGGTGGACCAGTTCGGCACCGATGCGGCCTTCCTGATCAACGTCGATCGGGAGTACGAGCGTAACGGCGAGCGATACGCGCTCCTGCGCTGGGCACAGCAGGCATTCGCCGACTTCCGGGTCGTGCCTCCGGGCACCGGCATCGTGCACCAGGTCAACCTCGAGTTCCTGGCCGACGTGGTCACCGAGCGCGACGGCGTGCTCCTGCCCGACACGCTGGTCGGAACCGACTCGCACACGACCATGATCAACGGGCTGGGCGTCGTCGGCTGGGGCGTCGGCGGCATCGAGGCCGAGGCCGCCCTGCTGGGGCAGCCGCTCTATCAGCCGATGCCGATCGTGGTCGGCTTCCGCCTCGACGGAGAGATGCCGTCGGGCGCCACCGCCACCGACCTCGTCCTGTATGTGACCGAGATGCTGCGGGCACATGGCGTGGTCGGTAAGTTCGTCGAATTCTACGGCCCCGGCCTCTCGCGCCTGGGCCTCGCGGATCGGGCCACCATCAGCAACATGTCGCCCGAGTTCGGCGCCACGGCCACGCTGTTTCCGATCGACGAAGAGACGCTGCGCTACCTCCGCATGACCGGCCGCCCCTCCGAGGTCGTTGAGCGGGTGGAGGCCTACGCACGGGCCCAGGGCCTGTTCAGGACCGATGACTCCCCGGAGCCGATCTTCAACGAGTCGCTCAACCTGAACCTGTCGACGGTGGTGCCCTCGCTGGCCGGCCCCAAGCGTCCGCAGGACCGCGTGGCGCTGTCCGACATGCGCACCAGCTTCCATGCCGCGTTCCCGGACGGGCTTCACACGCACGCCGATGGCACCGAGCATTCGCATGCGGTAGCGGACGCAGTTGAATCGCGTGGAACGGTGGACCAGGCGAGCGACGAATCCTTCCCGGCCTCTGATCCGCCGTCGTACACGCGCGATCCGCTCGCGGAGGAGAAGGCGGGGGCCGCGCCGCCGCGCCACGAGCCCGAGGCGCTCCCCGCCGACGCGCACTACAAGGCGGCGGAGGTCCGCCTGGACGGCCAGCTTCACAAGATCCGCACCGGATCGGTGGTGATCGCGGCCATCACGTCGTGCACGAATACGAGCAATCCATCGGTCATGGTCGCCGCCGGCCTGCTGGCGCGCAACGCGGTCGCGCGCGGAATGACGACGAAGCCGTGGGTGAAGACCTCGCTGGCGCCGGGATCCCGCGCGGTGACCGACTACCTGAACGTCGCCGGTCTGATGGAACCGCTCGAGGCGTTGCGCTTCCACCTCGTGGGCTACGGGTGCACCACCTGCATCGGCAACTCAGGCCCCTTGGCGGAACCGGTCGCCGAGGCCATCGAGGCCAACGACATCGCCGGAGTCGCCGTACTTTCGGGCAACCGTAACTTCGAGGGTCGAATCCATCCCCTGGCGCGCGCCAGCTACCTCGCCTCGCCGCCGCTGGTGGTGGCTTTCGCGCTGGCCGGCCGCGTGGATATCGACCTGACCACCGAGCCACTCGGCACCGATACCGACGGCAGCCCGGTCATGCTGGCCGACATCTGGCCGCCTGCCGACGAGATCGCCAGTGTCGTCCTCAAGGCAGTCAGCGGCGACGTGTTCAAGCGCAACTATGCATCCGTCTTCGACGGTGACGACCGATGGCGTTCATTGCCAGTCCCGGCAGGCGACCGCTATGCGTGGGATCCGTCCTCGACCTACGTGGCGCCCCCTCCCTATTTCGAGGGGTTGGCCGATGCCCCGGCCGATCCTGGCGACATCAGCGGGGCACGTGCCCTGGCCGTGCTGGGCGACAGCGTGACGACCGACCACATCTCGCCGGCCGGCTCGATCGCCCGCACCTCGCCAGCGGGGGAGTGGCTGGTGGCCCATGGCGTCGAGCAGCGCGAATTCAATTCCTACGGGTCGCGGCGCGGCCACCACGAGGTGATGATGCGCGGCACCTTCGCCAACATTCGCCTGCGGAACCTGCTCACGCCGGACGCGGAGGGCAACGTGACCGAGCACCTGCCCACGGGCGAGCGGATGAGCATCTTCGACGCCGCCATGCGCTACGCGGATGAGGGCACGCCGTTGGTGATCCTGGCCGGTCGCGAGTACGGTTCCGGCTCATCGCGCGACTGGGCCGCCAAGGGACCGATGCTCCAGGGCGTGCGCGCGGTGATCGCCGAGTCGTACGAGCGGATTCATCGGTCCAACCTGGTGGGCATGGGCGTGCTGCCACTCCAGTACCTGCCGGGCGAGAGCGCGGCGTCGCTGGGCCTGACCGGGCGTGAGACGTTTACGATCTCCGGCCTGTCGGACGGCCTTCGACCGCGGATGGAGCTCAGCGTGACGGCCCGTGGCGACGATGGCCGCGAGATTCGCTTCCGGGTGGTCGCTCGTCTGGACGGCGCCATCGACGTGACCTACCTGCGCAATGGGGGCGTCCTCCAGACGGTCCTGCGCCGCCTGGCCACAGCGTAGCGGTAAGTCTCATGTGCTACCATGTAGCACATGAGACGCATCGGGATTCGGGAGCTGCGGCAGAACGCATCGGAGTACGTGCGCGCCGCGGAGGCGGGCGAGACGATCGAGGTGACGGATCGCGG
>JACDBS010000129.1 GCA_013694795.1 Chloroflexota bacterium
TGCCAAGGACGTGCGGCGCCACGACCGCAACACCCACTTCGCGGTCGCCGCCACCGGCGAGGCGCTGCGTCATGCCGGTCTGATGGGCGACAACGGACGCGTCACCGATGACGCGGATGCCGATCGATTCGGGATGGTCTTCGGCACGGGCATCGGCGGCATCGGCATCCTGCTCGAAGGCCAGAAAACGCTCATGGAGCGCGGTCCGCGACGGGTTTCGCCGTTCATGCTGCCGCACATGCTGCCGGACTCGGCGTCCGGCCAGGTCGCCATCCAATACGGCATTCGTGGCCCGAACATGGCGGTGGTCAGTGCCTGCGCCACCGGCGGCCACGCCATCGGTGAGGCCATGGAGACCATCGTGCGGGGGCAGGCGGACATCATGCTGGGCGCCGGGACGGAGGCGCCGCTGGTGCCGCTCGCCTTCGCCGGCTTCGGCCAGATGCGCGCCCTCGGCACGCCGATCGACCCTGACACGGGCGAATACAACCCGGCCATGGCCTCACGCCCCTTCGATATGACCCGTAATGGCTTCGTCGTGTCGGAGGGCTCGGCGGTGCTCGTCCTCGAGGAGCTCCAGCACGCGTTGGCGCGTGGCGCGCGGCCGATCGCCGAGGTCATCGGCTACGGATCATCCGCCGATGCGTTCGATATGGCAGCACCGGCCGAGCGCGGCGAGGGGAACCAGCGCGCCATGCGCGCGGCACTGGCACGCGCCGGCATCGGTCCCGAAGCGGTGGACTACATCAACGCCCACGGCACCTCGACCCCGTTGAACGACAAGTACGAGACGCATGCCATCCGCGATGTCTTCGGCGAGCATGCCGATCGGCTGGCCGTCTCGAGCACGAAGTCGATGACCGGCCATGCCATGGGCGCGGCCGGGGCCATCGAGGCCCTCGTGTGCGCCAAGGTCGTCTCGACCGGCTGCATCCCGCCGACCATCAACTACCGCCACCCCGATCCGGAGCTGACCCTGGACTACGTCCCCAACGAAGCACGAGCCGCCGATGCGCGCGTCGCGCTTTCCAACTCGATGGGGCTGGGCGGCCACAACAGCACCCTCATCCTGCGTCGCTTCGAGGACTAGCGTGAGCCGCCCTCCGCCGCCGCGTGATCCGGCGCGCCGCGCCGTCGTCACCGGGCTCGGCGCCGTGACGCCCATCGGCAATGACGTCGCCACCTTCTGGTCCAACCTGAGGGCCGGCGTGTCGGGCGTCGCGCCGATCAGCGCGTTCGATGCCTCCGACCTTGAGGTCCGCATCGCGGCCGAGGTCAAGGGCTTCGAGCCGAGAGACTGGATGGACTTCAAGCAGGCCCGCCGCATGAGCCGATTCGCGCAGCTGGCGGTGGCCGCCGCCCGGCAGGCGATCGATGCCTCCGGGCTCCAGATCGGTGATCACAACCGCGACGACATTGCCGTGGTGGTCAACACCGGCGCCGGCGGCCTCCAGGAGGTTGCGATCGGCGAGTCGACCATGATGACGAAGGGCCCCGACCGGGTCAGCCCCTTCATGGTGCCGATGATGTCGCCGTCCATGGCGGCCTGCCAGATCAGCATCCAGAACGGCATTCGCGGCCCGGTCATCGCCTCGGTAGCCGCCTGCGCCGCGAGCGTCCAGGCCTTCGTCGAGGCGCAGCGCCTGATCGAGCGCGGCGACGCGGACGTGGTGATCGCCGGCGGCGCGGAGAGCGCCATCATGTCGGTCTCCTTCGCCGCGCTCGCCAACATGGGTGCCCTCTCCAGGCGCAACCAGGATCCGGAGCGAGCTTCACGGCCCTTCGACGCCAACCGCGACGGCTTCGTCCTGGGCGAGGCGGCCGGCATCCTGGTTGTCGAGGCCGCGGAGCACGCCGAGGCCCGCGGCACCCCGATCCTGGCCGAGATCGCCGGCGGCGCCCTCACCGGTGACGCCTTTCACATCTCTGCGCCCGATCCGTCCGGCTACGGGGCCACGCTGGCCATGCAGCGCGCCGTTCGGGACGCCCACCTGGAGGTGGAGCAGGTGCAGTACGTCGTTGCGCACGGTACCTCGACCGCGCTCAACGACGCGACGGAGACGAAGGCCATCCGCGCCGCCTTCGGCTCGCATGCCGATCGCCTGGCGGTGAGCAGCAACAAGAGCATGCTCGGCCACACCCTGGGCGCCGCCGGCGCGATGTCCGGTCTGGCCGCTGTGCTTGCCATCCGCGACGGCGTCATCCCGCCGACGATCAACTACGAGACGGCTGATCCGGCGTGCGATCTCGACTACGTCCCGAACGTGGCGCGGAAGGCGGCCGTCGAGGTTGCCCTGGTCAATGGCTTCGGCTTCGGCGGCCAGAATGCCGTGACCGTGTTCCAGCGCTACCTGGGGTAGAGGCGGCCGACGCGTCAGCCTGTAGCCCGTTACGCCGATCTCATCGGCGCCATCTCCGCTCTGGTCCCTCCAAGGTGGCGCAATGTCGCCCTGGTCAGCGCATGGCCAATGACTACTC
>JACDBS010000194.1 GCA_013694795.1 Chloroflexota bacterium
CCCTCGAGCACGATCGAGATCTCGTCCTCCCGCGTGTGCACGTGCGGTCGCACGAGCGCCCCCACCGCGAATGGATGCTCGACGATTGACAGCGCACCGCCGGTGTCGTGGCCGTCGATCTTGAAGACGACACCCACGCCCGGGCCGAGCCGGCCGGCGCGGCCCTCTCCTGGCTGAACGACCTTCAGCGTTGCCGCACTCCCCGGAGCGTGAACGGTCATGACAAGCTCCTCATATTTCAGTGAACAGTAGTGTATACTGATCCGATGACGCAGGAGCTGTCAAGAGCGAAACCACGTCGATACCGGATGCGCCGGCGCGCAGAGCAGGTGGACCGCACGAAGCTGCGCATCACCGAGGCCGCGATGCGACTGCACACGACGATCGGCCCGTCCGAGGCTTCCATGAGCGCGGTGGCCGAGGAGGCCGGCGTCACGCGGCTGACGCTGTACCGCCATTTCTCATCGATGGACGACCTGTTCTTCGCGTGCATGGGGCACTGGCGGTCGCTGCATCCACCGCCCGATCCCCGTGTCTGGAGCGAAGTAGCGGATCTCGAGCCTCGGCTGCGCCGTGCGCTGGCCGAGGTGTACGGCTGGTATGCGGCGAACGCCGAGGACCTCTATCCGATCTACCGCGATGCCGCACATACGCCCGCATCGAACCGGGCGGCGCGACGCGCGACGAACGAGCGGATGGTCGACGCGCTGCTCCAGGGCATCCCCATGCGCGGCGCGGCTGGGCGACGCTTGCGGGCCGCCGTCGGGCACGTCGTCGGCTTCTGGACATGGCGGTCACTCGCCGTGGACGGCGGTCTGTCGATCCGTGACGCGGTCGATCTCGCGACGACCTTCGCGATGGTCGCGCGCGACTGACGAACGTGCGTCCCAACCCTACGGGCTCTGGCCGATGTGCTCGAGGATCGCCTTGATCTCGGCGACAACGAGCTCGGGGTCGTCGTCGTGAACGTAATGGCCGGTGTCAGCCAGCACGTGCCGCGCGTCGGGGGTGAGGGCGGCGTACTCGTCCTGGACCTCCAGCCAGACCGTCTGCATCGCCTCGCACGGCATCCCCTCCATGCACGGGTCCGTCATCCCGCGAGTGGCGGTGATCACGGTGAGCGGGATGTCGGGAAACGTTTCGTAGGCATCGGCGGCCTGGTCGAGGCTCGCGAGGAAGTCGACATACGGGAACCTCGCGAACTCGGCGGCCAGGATCTCGACCTGCGCATCGGTCAGGATGGCGTTGGTGCGCTCCTCCTGCTCCGGGTGCGAGGCGTCGATGAGCACCAGGCCCGCGATCTCATCGGGATGCTCGGCGGCGGCGACGATCGAGATGAGGCCACCGTACGAGTGTGCGACGAGCACCACCGGGGTCGGGATGTCGGCAACGTCGAGCAGCTCGTGGAGGTCGGCGGCGTCGCTCATCGCCGTGCGGGTCACCTCCGGCGCATCGGTCTCGCCGTCACCTGGCCGGTCGTAGAAGCAGGCATTCGCCTCCCGGCCGGTGCGCTCCGCGATCGGTACCAGGCTGTGGTCGCCACCGAGGGCGGCAAGGAACACGACCGTCGGCCCCTCGCCGCCGTCGCACCACAGGTCGAGCTGACCGCCGGCGACGGTCACGAGCTCATCTTGCCCGGAGCCGCAGGCGGCAAGCGCGAGCGCGAGGATCGCCCCGACGGGCCTCGGTGGCATCGATCCATCACCCCGATACTTGTCTGCCGACGCGGAGCGTACATGGCTCAGCCGGGCAGGTGCCAACCAGGATCGGCCAGGGCCACAGAGCCTGAGCGAGGCTGCCACCTGCCAACCACTCTGGCGATGAGTTTGCACCTGTCGATGGGTCTAACCCCTGACCGCTCATTCGGCGAGGAGGCCCCCATGCAGACGATCCACTATCTCGTTCGTCGTGCCGTGCGAGTCGCAGGCCGAGGTCGACGAGTACTGGGACAAGCTGGTCGACGGCGGCGAGCCGTCCGCCTGCGGTTGGCTGACGGACCGATACGGACTGTCGTGGCAGGTCGCCCCGACCGAGCTCGACGCGATGATGTTGGATCCCGACCCCGCCACGGCCCAGCGCGTCACCGAAGCGATGCTCAAGGTGCGCGGCAAGTTTGACATCGCCGCCCTGCGTGCCGCATTCGACGCGGCCTAGCGCTGGGCGCTGCACTGCCCTCTCTGCCGCACTTGGCAGGTTCAGGCGCTGCTGACCACCCTATCGAGGCGCTGCAGGAGGCGATGCGCTGCCAGCTCGACCTCCTTGTGGCGCCACTCGGCGGCCCGGTACTGACAGGCGATCAGGCCGCTTCGGTGGACTCGCCGGAAGTCGCCGTACACGAACCCATGGCGAGCCTTCGTCTCGTCAGTCGCGCCCTTGGTGAGCCCGAGGTGCCATGCGGCGTACTCGTCCCACGAATGGGATTCCAGGAAGGCGTTCTCATCATCTGCACTTGGCTGTGCCTCGCCCCAGTCGCTGTCGAGCACGTACTGGCGCGCGTCGATCAGCTTCCGAGCCCGGGCCACCGCCCGCCTGTTGACCGTGTAGGAAGCCATCGCCGAATTATGACTTCCAGACGACCAGGGTCATGCTCATTGCGATCGCGCGTCATCGGACGAATGCCTAGCTCTGGCCCGTGGCTTCTGCCGCCCTGATGCGGTCCTCGGTCACGATGAACCGTCCGAACACACCGAGCACGACGATCCCGGCGCCTATGGCGAAGACCGCCGGCAGCCCGAACGCCTCCCCGACGAGTCCCGCGGCCACGGCGCCGACGAGGCCGGCCGCGTTGGCAATGAACCGATGCGTGGCGTGGACACGGCCCATGAGCGCGGAGGGCAGGATCGACTGGCGCAGCGAGACGTTCGTGACGTTCCAGGACATGATCGCCATGCCGCCGATGAAGAATGCGACCCCCACGATGATCGGCTCGGCGGTGACGGCTGGGACGAGCATGGTGGCCGAGAAAACGATTGTCGCCGCGATGAGCACCCCGGGCCGGCCGAGGCGCTCGACGGCCCGACCGGTGACGAACGAGCCGGCCAGGCTGCCCAGGCCGCCGGTGACCAGCAGCAGGCCGTAGCCGGGCTCCGAGAGGCCCATCGGCCCGGGCGCCACCGCGTACAGCGCCAGCAGGGCGACGAATCCGGCATAGCCGAGCCGGCCGAGGGCCACCATGGAGCTGAGCGTCAGCAGCAGCGGATGGCGCAGCAGGTAGCCGATGCCCTCGCCGATCTCGACGTGCAGCCGCCGCGACGGTCCCTCCCGCTCGGCGCGGAAGCTGCCGATGATGAGGAGCAGCCCCACGGCGGCAAGCGCGTACCCCACGGCTCCCGCGCCGAGGGCCAGCGGAACCGAAAGCGCGATCAGCAGGCCACCCAGCGGCGGCCCGACGAACGAGTTCATCACCGTCTCGGCGGCGAAGAGCCGGCCGTTCGCGGTCACCAACCGGTCCTTGCCGACGACTGCGGGAAGAATCGACTGCGCGTTCGTGTCGAAGAAGGCCTCACCGGCACCGATGATGAACGCCGCGGCGTAGATGATCGGCATGCTGAGCGCATCGGACATCGCCAACACGGTCAGCGCTCCGATGACCGCGACCCGCAGGAGCTGCACGGTGAACATCGTCCAGCGACGATCGAGCCGGTCGGCCAGGCCGCCGGCAATGAGACCCAGGAAGAGCATCGGGATCTGCGCCGCCACCGAGACGCCGGCGATCTCGGCCGGCGAGCGCGTGAGCGTCAGGGCGATGAGCGGGATGGCAATCAGCGTGATGCCATCGGCGAGGTTCGCCGCCGCAGTGGAGATCCACAGTTTCCAGAAATTGGCGCTCAGCCCGCCGCCGAAGACACGAAGCACGGAACCGATGCTAGCGGCTCACTCCTCGCCGATATCCTCGTTCCAGATCTCCGGATGC
>JACDBS010000203.1 GCA_013694795.1 Chloroflexota bacterium
GGTCCAGCTGCTGGGCGATCGACATGGGGCATTGGCCGTTCTGGGCGAGCGCGATTGCTCGGTCCAGCGGCGGCACCAGAAGCTCGTCGAGGAATCTCCTTCGCCCGCCGTCGACGACCACATCCGCGAGGCGCTTTTCGACAGCGCCCGTCGGGTGGCCGCGACCGTGGACTTCCACAACGCGGCCACCGTCGAGTTCCTCCTGGACACCGCCGGCAACCACTTCTTCTTGGAGATGAATACGCGCCTCCAGGTCGAGCACGGCGTCACCGAGCTCGTGACCGGGATCGATCTCGTCGCCTGGCAAATCCGAGTGGCGGCGGGGGAGCGACTGCCACCCGACGTGCTCGCAGCACCGCGCCGCGGTCACGCCATCGAAGGGCGCCTGTACGCCGAAGATCCCTACGGCGGTTTCCGGCCCACGGCCGGTCGGGTCGGGGCTTGGCGCATGCCGGCCGGCCCCGGCACGCGAGTGGACGCCGGGATCGAAGCCGATACCGACCTGCGGCCGGAGTACGACCCGCTGCTCACCAAGCTCATGGTCCATGCCGCCGACCGTCCGGCGGCGGTGAACCGCCTGCGCCGGGCGCTCGACGAAACCCTCATCGGTGGGGTCCAGACCGATGCGGGCTTCCTGCGCTGGCTCGTCGACGACGAGGCCTTCATCGCTGGCGACTACAACACGTCGCTCGTGGCCGAGCGCTGGATGAACGGCCCGGCGCTGTCCGCCGAGGAGCGGGCACTGGTCGGCCTCGCGGCGCTCGATGCCCGACGCGGCGCGGCAACGTCGACAACCGAGCCGCAGACCGGGCCGACCGGTTCTGCCTGGGGTGAGCGGGCGCGGCGCGAGGCGCTGCGCGGATGACCGACTACGAGGTCCGCGTCGGTGATGAGCCGGTCGGCGAGGCGGGCGGCTGGCGGCTCGACTGGGACGATCGCGCCCGGGGCGTCGCCCGCCTGCTGAACGGTGAGCAGTCGCTCCGGATCCTCGTCGAGGGCTCCGGCACGGACTGGGTGGTCACCCTGCGCGGCCGACGGATCCCCGTCACCGTCCGGAGCTGGCGCGAGCGGGTCATGGCCGAGGCCGAGTCGTCAGCCCAGACTCATGCCGGTCCTGTGGAGGTCAAGGCAACCCTGCCCGGCCTGATCGTTGCCGTCGGTGTGGCGGTCGGTGATGAGGTCGAGGAGGGCGCTGCTCTGCTCACCATCGAGGCCATGAAGATGCAGAACGAGGTGCGGGCGCCGCGCTCCGGCCGGGTGGTCGAGGTGGCCGCCATCGCGGGCCAGACCGTGGCAACAGGAGCTGCGCTGCTGCGGCTGGAGTAGGCGGCGCACGACGAGCGGGAGTCTACAATCGGTGACCGATGAGTGACCCCCAGCGCCCGGAGCCGCCCACGCATCGGTTTGCCTCCGGCATCGAGATCGAGCGGGTGTACCGGCCGTCGGATCTCGCGGACTCCGATCCCGAGGCCCGGATTGGTGAGCCGGGGAGCTTCCCGTTCACGCGTGGCATTCATGCCGGCGGTTACCGCGACCGGCCGTGGACGATGCGCCAGTACGCCGGGTTCGGGTCCGCGGAGGAGACGAACCGGCGCTTTCGCTACCTGCTCGAGCGCGGCCAGCACGGGCTGAGCGTTGCCTTCGACCTCCCGACCCAGATGGGTTACGACTCCGACGACCCGATGGCCACCGGAGAGGTCGGGCGCGTCGGCGTGCCCATCGATTCGGTCGCCGACATGGAGATCCTGCTCGACGGGATCGATCCCGGGTCCGTCTCGACCTCGATGACCATCAACGCCACCGCGGCCATCCTGCTGACGCTGTACGAGACGGTTGCGCGCCGGCGCGGCGTCGACCCGCAGCGGCTCCGTGGCACCGTCCAGAACGACATCCTCAAGGAGTACATCGCGCGCGGGACCTACATCTTCCCGCCCGGGCCATCCATGCGCCTGGTGACCGACACGTTCGCCTATTGCCGCGACGAGCTGCCGGACTGGAACACCATCAGCATCAGCGGTTATCACATGCGCGAAGCCGGGGCGACGGCGGTGCAGGAGGTGGCCTTCACGGTGGCCAACGCCATCGCATACGCCGATGCGGCCCTTGCGGCCGGTCTTGCCTTCGACGACTTCGCGCCGCGGCTGTCCTTCTTCTTCGCCGCCCACAACGACCTGCTCGAGGAGGTCGCCAAGTTCCGTGCCGCCCGCCGGGTATGGGCGACCGTCTCTCGCGACCGCTTCGGCGCTCAGGATGCGAAGAGCATGGCCATGCGATTCCACGTGCAGACCGGGGGCTCAACCCTCACCGCCCAGCAACCGGAGGTGAACGTGGTGCGCACGACGGTCCAGGCGCTTGCGGCGGTGCTCGGCGGGACCCAGTCGTTGCACACGAATGCCCTGGACGAGGCCCTGGGCCTGCCGACGCCGTCCACCGCACGGCTGGCTCTTCGTACGCAACAAGTGTTGTACAGCGAGTCCGGTATCGGGGCGACGGTCGACCCGTTGGCCGGCTCCTACTACCTGGAAACGCTGACCAACGAGGTCTTCGACCGCGCGATGACCGAGCTGAAGCACATCGACGACCTTGGTGGGACTCTCGTGGCGCTGGCCGATGGGTACCAGCCTGACGCGATCGGCGACGCCGCCTACGAGACTCAACGCGCGATCGAGACGGGGGAGCGGGTCATCGTGGGCGTGAACGCATTCACCGATGAAGGGGATGAGCAGCGCCCGACGCCGCAGGCGATCGATCCCGATCTCGAGCGACGCCAGGTCGAGCGCACGCGTGGTGTGCGCGAGCGGCGCGACCAGGCGGCGGCCGATGCGGCCGTTTCCGCCCTCGAGGCCGCCGCCGGCGGCACCGAGAACGTCCTTCCGCGCATCCGCGCCGCCGTCGAGGCCGACGTGACACTGGGCGAGATCTCCCATGCCCTGCGTCGGGTGTGGGGCGAGCATCGACCGTGACGATTGGCCCGATCCACCACGTCGCTATCGTCGTTCGCTCGATCGACGAAGCCGTGCCACGCTATCGCGAGCTCTTCGGCCTGGCTCCCGAGGCGGATCCCGTCATCTTCACGCCGCAACGCGTCCGCCTCTGCTTCCTGCCAACCGGCCCCGAGCCCGCCGCGCGCATCGAGCTGGTGGAGCCGGTCGATGCCGACAGCGGCGTCGCTCGCTTCCTCGCCGAGCGAGGAGAGGGACTTCATCACCTCTGCTTCGTCACTGACGACCTGCCGGGGACCCTCGAGGGGCTGGTGGCCGCCGAGGCGGAGCTGATCGACCGTGAGCCGCGCCCCGGTGCGCACGGAACGGTCGCCTTCGTTCACCCCCGAACGCTCAGCGGCGTCCTGTGGGAG
>JACDBS010000205.1 GCA_013694795.1 Chloroflexota bacterium
CGGTGATGCCGTCGAAGCCATACCCGGGCGAGAAGCCGGGGGTGAGCGTATGCGAGCCGCCGAGCATGAGGCTTGCGCCGGCCAGCCCGGCGAGGCCGCCGGCGATGACCATCGAGAGCACGATCGACCACGAGATGCTCATGCCCGCGTAGCGCGCAGCACGCGGGTTGAGGCCGACGGCTCGGAACTCGAAGCCCCACGTCGAGCGGAAGAGGAGCCAGGAGATGACGAAGGCGGCCGCGATCGCAATGACGACGCCCCAGTGCGCGCGGAGGCCATCGATGAGCGGGACCAGGAAGGCGCTGGGCTCAACCACCTTCGAGATCGGATCGGGGCGGCCTTCACGCTGGACGAACGGCGTCTTCAGGGCCCAGTCGATGAGCCGGTACGCGACGAAGTTGAGCATGATTGTCACGATCACCTCGTGGGCGCCGGTCCGCGCCTTGAGGATGCCGGGAATGAATCCCCACAACGCGCCGCCGAGGAAGCCGGCGAAGACGGCGATCGGGAGGTGGATGAACCAGGGCAGCCCGGTGAACGTGAAGCCGGCGATGATCGCGAACAGGCAGCCGAGGTAGAGCTGGCCCTCCGCGCCGATGTTGAACAGGCCGGCCCGGAAGGCGAGCGCCACCGAGAGGCCGGTGAGGATGAGCGGCGTGGCCGATACGATCGTCTCGCTCAGGGGGCCGGCGGCCGCCTTCAGCTCGTCCAGGTTGAACGAGACGAGTGCGCCGACGATCCGGCCCGGATCGCCAATCGATCCGCGGAGGAGGGCACCGTACGCATCGATGACGGCGCTCCACGACCCGTTGAGCGCCGCGAGCGGGTCCGTGAGCCACAGCCCGAGGAGCTCGCCGTCGGTCAGGACGATGATGAGGCCGCCGATCACGAAGGCGGAGAAGACGGCGAGGACCGGGAGGAGCAGACCACGCAACGTGCGTCCCAGGCGGCCGGATGGCGCTCCCTTCCCGTGTGCCTCCCCGTCGTGCTGGTCCGCCGCGCGATCGTGTGCCGGCTGCTCCCATGCTGGCCGCAGCTGATCGTCAGTCATCGGACCCTCCGGCCTCCGACGCAGCGACCATCGCCTTCACCTCCGCGCCCGCCTCCTCTGGGGTATGGTCCTCGGGGTGCGCGCCGCCCATGAGGAGGCCGAGGCGCTCGAAGCTCGCCTCCGCTGGCTCGAGCACGTCCACGATCTTGCCTTGGTACATCACCGCGATGCGATCGCCCAGGGCGACGACCTCGTCCAGCTCACTCGAGATGATGACGACCGCAGCTCCCGCGTCTCTCTGCTCGACGATTCGGCGGTGGATGTACTCGATCGACCCAACGTCGAGGCCACGCGTCGGCTGTGCCGCCACGATGAGCTTGAGCGGTCGCGAGAACTCACGCGCCGCGATCACTTTCTGCTGATTGCCGCCGGAGAGGTTCCCGACGTCGTTGAAGATGGAGGGCGTCCGGATGTCGAACTCCGAGACGCGCTTGTCGGCCGCCGCGATGATCGCGTCGCCGTTGAGCCGGGGGCCGCTGGCGTACGGGGCCGCCCAGTAGCTGTTGAGCACGAGGTTGTCGGCGACCGTGAAGCCGGCGATCAGCCCATCTTCCATGCGGTCCTCGGGAACGTGCGCCACGCCGGCCCGATAGACGTCGCGGGGATCGGAGCCAATCTCCGCGCCCGCGATCCGGGCCGACCCGGAGTCGATGCTGTGCAGTCCCGTGATCGCCTCCGCGAGCTCGCTCTGCCCATTGCCGTGGACGCCGGCGATCGCCACGATCTCGCCGGCCCGCACGGTGAGGCTCAGACCGTTGACCGCCGGGTGCCCGCGGTCGTCGCGAACCACGAGGTCGGAGATCTCGAGGATCGGCTCTCCGGGCTTCGCAGGGTCCTTGTCGACCACCAGCTGGACGTGCCGGCCGACCATCATGGTCGCCAGCTCCTCCTTGCTCGATTCTTCGGGAGTCGTGGTGCCGACGACCTTGCCGTGGCGGAGCACCGTGATGCGGTCCGCGACCTCGAGGACCTCATTGAGCTTGTGCGTGATGAAGATGATCGACGTCCCGCTCTCGACCAGCGAGCGCATGATCTCGAACAGCTCGTCCGTTTCCTGTGGCGTCAGCACGGCCGAAGGCTCGTCGAGGATGAGGACGTCAGACCGACGGTACAGGGTCTTGATGATCTCGATCCGCTGACGGACGCCCACCGGCAGGTCCTCGACCATCGCATCGGGATCGATCTGCAGGCCGTGCCGCTCCGACAGCTCGACGATGCGCTCGCGAGCTGCGGCTTGGTCGAGCTGACCCAACGGGCCGCGCGTCGCCTCCACGCCGAGCATGACGTTCTCGGTGACCGTGAAGACGGGGACGAGCATGAAGTGCTGGTGGACCATGCCGATGCCGGCGGTGATGGAGTCGGCTGGGCTGGCGAAGCGGACATCGGCGCCGTCGAGGAGGATCTCCCCCTCGTCCGGCGCGTACAACC
>JACDBS010000209.1 GCA_013694795.1 Chloroflexota bacterium
GCGTTCGAGGCCGCCGCGTGCGGGGTTGCCGTTCACGGCACGGCCGGGCTGCTCGCCGCGGAGCGGATCGGCACCGCCGGCGTCATGGCGCGCGACCTGGCCGCCCTGTTGCCGGAGGCGATCGCCCAGCTGCGCGGAGATCGTCAGCGATGACCGTGGCGCGCAGCCCGCACCGAGCATGGGTCGAGGTCGATCACGCCGCGATTCGGGGGAACGTGCGGGCCATCCGGGAGCGTGCACCGCAGGCAGAGCTGATCGGCGTGGTCAAGGCGAACGCCTACGGTCACGGCGACGTGGCCGTGGCGCACACGCTCATCGGCGTGGGGGTCGAGCGACTCGCGGTGGCCACGGTGGACGAGGGCATGCGCCTGCGGGAGGCGGGCATCCGCGAGCCGATCATCCTGCTGTGGGGGATCGGTCCGGAAGAGGCACGCCAGGCGGCCGCTGCCGGTCTCGAGCCGATCGCGTACGACGCACGCTCGATCGAGCTGCTCGAGAGGTCTGCGCCGGCAGGTGGCGACAAGCTGGGCGTCCATCTCAAGGTTGACACCGGGCTGGGACGGCAGGGCGCGGCGCCCGAGGATGCCGTGGAGCTCGCGGCGCGCATCGCGCGCAGCCCAAGCCTCGCGCTGGCCGGCACCATGAGCCACCTCGCCGTCCCGGGCGAGGACGAAGCCTATAGCGAGGTGCAGGTGCTGCGCATGGCACGCACGCTCGACAGCATGCGCTCGTCCGGGATCGATCCAGGGCTGGTCCACGTCAGCGCCACGGGCGGCATCCTGTCGGGCTCAGTTGGCTTCGCCGGCGCCGTGCGTCCGGGCCTCTCCCTCTACGGCCTCATGCCCGCCTGGGCGGCCGACCGCGAGGTCGGGCTGCGGCCGGCGCTCAGCCTCAAGGCGCTTCCCCTCCGCATTTTCGAGCTTCCCTCAGGAGCGGCGATCGGCTACGGGCTCCGCTTTCGCACGCCCCAGGCAACCCGCATCGCGACTCTGGGCATCGGCTACGGGGACGGATGGCCGCGCGTGCACGCCAACAACGGGTTCGTTCTGGTGCGAGGGCAGCGTGCGCCGATCGTCGGCGCCGTCAGCATGGACGGGCTGACGGTCGATATCGGTGGGGTGCCTGGTGTAACCTACGACGACGAATTCGTGCTCATCGGCGAGCAGGAGGGGGCTCGAATCACGGCCGAGCAGGTTGCCGACGAGCGTCGAACCATCAACTACGAAGTCACGACCGCGCTGCGCGGGCGCCTCCCGCGGATTCATCTCGCGGCCGAATGACGCGACGCCGCTCGCGAGAACGAAGGCACATGGCATCACCGATCGAGATCGACGTCTGGCACGGGGAGATCGCTGAGCTCGAGGTGGACGCCCTCGTCGTGGCCGCCACCGAGTCACTCTTCATGACCGCCGGCGCCGCGGTATCGGTCAAGCGCCATGGCGGGGAGGGGATCGAGCGCGCCGCTGTCGAACGGGGCCGATCCGGCCCGGATCCGCGGTGGTCACGACCGGCGGCGCCCTCGCCGCCCCATACGTCATCCACGCGGTGGCGGTTGGTCATGACCGTGTCGCCGACGCGGCCGTGCTGACCGCGGCCGTGCGATCGGCAATTGCCTTCGCCGAGCCGCTCCAGTTGCGCCGCATCGCGGTTGCCCTGCTCGGTGTGGAGCACGGCGCATTCACGCCGGCGGAGGCCGCGGCCATCCTGATCCCGGCGCTCGTCGCGGAGGCGCGCTCCACGCCGATCGAGTCGATCGTTCTGGCCGCGACCCACGCCGTGGAGGCGCGGGCCCTGAATGAAGCCGTCAGCGGGGCCGCGATTTCATGACGGACGGTCCCGCGCGACGATTGGCCGAGGAGCTCGACCGGCGCGGCCTCGCCGTCCCCGGCCGCCTCCTTGCCGACGCGCATCGGCCGCTCGCGCCGCTTCTCACGGACCTCGGTGCCGCCTTCGGCCCGATCATCGGCGCGGCCCTTGGACGCCTCGCCGACGATCCACGGGCGCTGCTCGACGATCCGCTGGGGCTCGATCGCCTGGTCGAGCAGCTCGATCGCCGCGCCAACGGGGGAACCCGTGCCAAGCCCGGCTGAGCTCATCGCCGGGGTCGTCCGCTTCGTGGGCGAGATCCTTGGCGCCTCATCGCTGCGATTCGAGGTCGGCCCGACGCTGGTGATCCTGGGCATCATGCTCGTCTTCCTCCAGCTCGTCGCCCGGCCAGTGAGCCGCTGGGTCACCAGCGACACGGGCGGCCTGGCAGGACTGGGACGCGCGATGGCCCTGGCAGCAGAGGCCGGGACGGATGCCGTCGTCTCGCTTGGCACAGCGGGCGTCGCACGCTCGACCGATGCCCATTCGAGGCTCCAGACGCTCGCAGCTCTTCCGGTGCTCGGCCACGTGGCACGCGCCGCCGCGCGCAGCGGCGTCCCGCTGCGCGTTCTCACCAATGATCCGCTGGCGGGCGTGGCAGCTGCGGCGACCCTCGATAGCGCGCATGCCATCACGTCGACGCTCGAGCGGGTCGGACGCTCGCGGATCGTGATGGTGGGAGAGGGGAGGCAGGCCGTTGGCGGGCTGGTCATGACGACACGGGCGCGTCCGGCGGCGGCCGTCGTGGCAGGCAGCCTGCGCGAAGAGGCCGCGCTTCACCTCGAGGG
>JACDBS010000211.1 GCA_013694795.1 Chloroflexota bacterium
CCGCTGCCAGGCGGCGGCCGTCTCCGCGACCGCCTGGGAAGTGGCTTCGTCCTCCTCGTACCTCGCCCGATCGAGGCGCCCGTACCGGTGGTCGTCATCGGCCCATCCTCTGTGTACGGCGACGACCGCGCATGGCTGGTGCGCCCAGACGGTTACATCGCCGACAGCCTTCCGCTGCATGCTCTGGGTGGGTTGGAGCAGGCGCTCCAACGTGCCAGCGGGCGCGCCCTGGGGTGATAGAGCCAGCGCGGCACTCCGGCCGTCGCGGCAATCCGGCCGTCGCTGCACCCCGGCCGTCGCTGCACTCCGGCCGTCGCTGCACCCTGTGCTGATCATGTCAGCGCTACCGGCGGCGCGAGCGCAGGAGTCGACCGTTGTGCGGTCCGGGTCAGCGTTGGGTCGTTCTGCCAACGGTTGCGCTGCTGACGCTGGCGTTAGCGCTGGGCGAGGCGGCAACTGTGGAATTAGTGCCAGCCATATAAGCCTTGCGCAGGCCGGTTCGCGGCCGACTGACCCGACGACGGCCAGTACGCCACGCCCTCTGGCCAACTGCCTTCGGCGGAACGAAGACGAGCATGCGCGCGGGGCCGACTGGATCTCGGAGCCAACGGTCCGCCGCCGACCCGCGCATCGAATATCGGCTGAACAGGCCCGCGAAGCGCTGGACGATCGCGACGTTGCGACTCGTGCGCGTGATCACCAGGAGGACCCCGACCGAATCGGCTTCCCATCCGCGTTCATGCGCGATCCTCGTTGCGAGTCGCTCCTTGGCGTCAAGGGTGCCGAGCAAATCCTGGACATCCGGGACGTCCGTCTTCTGCTCGTCGATGAGCACGGCCCGTCGGTCCGCCCTCCATCCGAGGAGGTCGATCCGTCCGCGCTCGCCGTAGATGCTGTAGCTGGCCTCCGCCTCGGTCTCCCACCTGTTGCTCTCGAGCCGGCGTTTGACCCATTGGGTCAGCAGCGCATGCTCCTCGTCCTGCGCCAATTGGCCCGTCGGTCCGCGCAGCACGATCTCGAGCGAGATATTCAAGGCCTCCGCATGCCGGCGCAATGCGCTCACGGTCGCGCCCTCGATCCGCCCTCGTTCGTGCTCGCCGATCGACGCTCTCGACACGTCCGCCTTGGCGCCGACGTCCGACTGCCGCAGGTCCAATCGAATCCTGCTCAGGCGGAGAAGGTTGGCAACCGCTCGATCTCGCATGGATCCATGATCGCAACCGCCGATTACCGTCGGCTTATTCGCGGGATTCACTGCGGCATTGCGGCGTGGATGCGGTGGCGTTGGCGTTGGCTTGCGGCGGCGTTACGGCGGCGTTGGCGCTGGCTTGCGGCGGCGTTGCGCTGACTCGATCAGCGTTTTCGGGCTAGGCGATGCCACCATCATCCGTTCGGCTGATGGGACCAGCCCAAGGGCTCAACCCAGGGCCGTATGCCGATGCTGCCAGCACAAGGCGGTTGGCAGGCCTCCCGCCCGGAGTAGCGCTGTTGGCGTCAGCGCAGAAGAGACGGTTCCAGGCGCAGTTCCGCCGTAAGACGTCCCTCCGGCTAGATGGCTAGACCTGCTCCATCCGGACCGACTGGCCCGCCGCCACGCCGAGGCCGATGGGGCAGGCCACTCCCGTCGAGTGATCGGGGCAGTAGCCCTTCGGGTTCTTGGCGAGGTATCGCGGCGATCGGTAGCGTGCAGGCGAGCGCGCCCGGTGCCAGCTGTCACCACAAGCCGTGGATAACTCTGGTGCCCACGGCCAGAACGGCGCACACTCTGCCGACCGGAAGAGAGGCATCGGGACCTTCGGGTTCCCTCCAGTGCGGCGTCCCTACACGGTCGCCACGACCGTCGCGCTGGGCCAATGGCGAGACCGACCCTTCCGCGGGCGTAATCGCGCCCAGGAAGGTTGGTCATGCGACGGAGTCCCTTGCCACTCGCGGTGCTAGAAGGTCGGAGGCGCCTGCTCCTCGTTGTCGGGGGCGCTGCGCTGGCCCTTGCTTTCTCGGTAGGACCCGCACTCGCCGCCGTTCCGCCGCACGACCACTGGCTGACCACCGGAAGCGGCGATCGAGTGCACGTCGGGCCTGATGTCTGCGTCAACCCGGACATCTACGACGGCTGGTTGAACTTCCACCTTAACGTCCACAGG
>JACDBS010000004.1 GCA_013694795.1 Chloroflexota bacterium
AGAGCATCGGATTGTGGCTCCGAAGGTTACGGGTTCAAGCCCCGTAGGCCACCCCACATTTCACCAGGATCGGCGAGACCGATTCGTTCTGGCATGATCCGCGCGTGAACGAGTCCGACGAGCAGGCATCGCGCGACCGCAGGGAGCGCTGGTGGCGCTCCGTGTTCATCATCATCGCGACCGTCTACGTCGCACTGCTCCTCATCGGCCTCCTGGTCCAGATCCTGGGCGGCTTCCTCCAGATTGCTCTGGTGTTGTTCGTGGCGTGGCTGCTGGCCTTCGTGCTGTCGCCCGTGGTCGCCTGGCTTCACGGGCGGGTCGGGGTACCGCGCGGCGTGGCCATCGGTGTTGTCTACGCCGCGACGCTGCTCCTGAGCGCATTCCTCCTGTTCTACGCGGCTTCGTCGATCGGTGCATCGGTGGAGCAGATGACGGAGGAGTATCCGGCGACTCGAACGCGGATCGAGAGCACCTTGCGCGATTGGGAGGCTGCTGTCTCGTTCGGCCGATTCGATCCAGATCTCGCGAGCCTGTACGCCGATGTCGAGGCGACCGGCGTGCGCATCGCGGAGTCCGCCCTGGGTGAGGTGCCGGGGGTCACGGTCGCGCTGCTCGGCTCCCTGGTGATTGTCATCATCCTGAGCCTCTACATGCTGGCGGACAGCGCTCGCATTCTGGCCAAGTTGAACCGTGTCGTTTCGAACCGATACGCGGACCAGGTCGAGATCCTGGAGCGCACCGTGTCGCGTGCCTTCGGCGGCTTTCTCCGCGCCCAGGTCATCCTGGCCGGTATCCAGACGCTGCTGACCGTGGCGGTGGTGCTCGTGCTGGGGCTGCCCTACGGCTTCCTGATCAGCGCCGTGTCAGCGATCGCGATGCTCATTCCGTTCTTCGGCCCGCCGTTGGCGCTCATCCCGCCCATTGCCGTCACCGCGATCTTCGCACCGCAGTGGATCATCGTGGTGGCTCCCGCCCTGCTGGTGGTGCAGACCGTGCTGGTCAACTACCTCCAGCCGCGCCTCATGCGTGATGCGCTCGGCATGCATCCGATCCTTGTCCTCGTCGGCCTGCTCGTGGGCTCACAGGTGGCCGGACTGTGGGGAGCCCTGTTCGGGATACCGATCCTCGCCGTGCTGAACGTCTTCTTCAACTATGTCGTCAACCTGCGCACGCTGGAGGAGACGCCGATAACGGATGAGGTGCTGGAAGAGGTGCGTCTCGAGTCGCCCGAGGCGACGCCCGAGGAGCTCGTCGCGCTGGCGGCCGATCGGGTCGTGGAGGAGGCGGAGGAGGCCGCGGATGCCGCGGAGGCAGCCGTCGCCGATGCGGGCGAACTCGCCACGGACGACCTGCGCGCCGCCGCTGGGGAGCAACGACGTGCCGCGGATGAGGTTGGTGTAACGGCGGCAGACCTGCACGAGGCGGCCGATGAAACGGGCGAGGTGCGAAGGACCGGCCCCTAGTTGTCGGCAGCCCCGTCGTCGTCGCCGCTGGCACGGTGCAGGCTACAGGATGCCTGGACCAGCGCGTCGAGCTCCATCACCGAGAACGGCTTGTCCCGTGCCGGCGAGCTGAACGACAGGATCCGGTCGCCGGTGAGGACCACGATCGGGATGCTGGCCAACTGTGGGTCGCGGCCGACCGCGCGCGACAGCTCAAAGCCATCCATGCGCGGCATGCGGACGTCGGTGAGCACCACGCAGGGTAGTCGCCCGTCGCGAAGCTGATCGAGCGCCGCGGCGCCATCCACGGCGACGGACACCCTGTGGCCCGACTCCTCCAGGGCTTCGACGAAGAGTGATCGGACGCTTGCCTCGTCGTCGACGACAAGGATGGAGTGGCGTTTCAATCCGGATCCCTTCCAGAGCGCTGCCGGTCCAAGCAGCAACCCGCGTGCCCCGTGGCAGTACCCGGATGGTACGGGGCCGCGCTGGTACTCCATCCGCGCCAGGTCATGCCCCCGACCCGGACGACTCGGCTACAGACCGGCGAAGGGGGCATCGGTAGGTTAACCCATGGGCGCTGAACCGCCTGCCACTTGATCCCCCATGGAGTTCAACGGATGCTCGACACCGTCTGTCAACGCCCCCCACGCCGGATCGTCGCCCGAACGCTTGCGTTCGGAATCAGCGCCCTTGTTGCCGCCGCCCTCCTCACCTGGAGCCCGGCTGTCGCCTCCGGCTGGAACCAGGGAGCCGCCGAAGGGACCCTCTGGCAGTTGCTCAACGGTGCGCGAGCCAACAACGGCATGGCGCCGCTCCAGCAGCACAGCACGCTCGTCGGCCTGGCCCGATGGCGCAGCGCCGACATGCTGGCCCAGGACTATTTCAGCCACACCATCGCGGGCTGTGGCTGCCTCGTATACACCTACTACGACAGCAATGGGTTGAGCTACGTGTGGGCCGGCGAGAACATCGGCTGGAACTCCGGGCTGGATGACAATGCTTCCGCGGTCCGCGTTCACGAGGCCTTCATGGCGTCCTCCGGTCACCGCGCCAACGTCCTGAACCGTGCCTTTACGCACGGTGGCGTCGGGGCCGCGGCCGCCGACAACCAGATGTTCCAGGGCTACGTGCAGAACACGCGGATGTACACGGAGCTCTTCCTCCAGGCCCCGGCTGCCGCTCCGGCCCCCGCCCCGGCCCCTGCACCCGCCCCGGCCCCCGCGCCCGCACCGGCGC
>JACDBS010000023.1 GCA_013694795.1 Chloroflexota bacterium
TTCGCGGCCGACGGTCTCGGGCACCCATAGCGTGCCGTAGCCGAGCTCGTCCACGCGACGCACATAGGCGCTTGCCTCCGCCGCACTGAGCGAGTCGAGATGACCCCAGACGCCGATGCGCCCGAGATTCAGCCTGGTCACTAACCGATGCTACCCGCCCGCGTCGAACCGATAGCGGAGGAAGAGCTCGTCCTCGTGCCGGAGGACGCTGACCAGCCGCCCGCGACGAGGCTCGTCCGCGTATCGGGAGCCCCCGGGCATGGCGGCAATCATCGTCAGCGCATCGGTCCCGAGCAGGTGGGCGCCAATGGTCCAGTACACCTCGTCGATGAGCCCCTCCTCCAAGAAGCTGGCGTTGATGTGTGGGCCGCCCTCCAGCAGGAAGGAGCGGACTCCGCGCTGCGCCAATTGCGCCAGCACCCATGCCGGCGCCGGCCGCTCGTCCGGTGCCCGCAGCAGCTCGGTGCCCGGCGGCGCGTCGGTCAGCGGGTTCTCGCGACCCACGACCAGGAAGCGCGGCTCGTCGCCGGCGAACCACTGCCCGTCGGTGGGCACGGATTCCGTCCCGGCGATGACCACCCCGGTTGGATTCGGCGGCCTGCCCTCCGCCATGCGACGCGCCGCGAGGTCATCGCCGACGCGAAGCCAGACTCCGGTCGCCCGCAACGTACCGGCGCCACTGCCGACGGCATCGAAGGCCGCGCGGTACAGCCGCATCAGGCGCCGATCGGCGCGGCTGCCCAGCCCCTCGGCGCTTCCGGAGAGCTGCGCCCGACCGTCGATGCTGGAGACCATGTTGATGGCCACCACCGGTCGGTCTACCCGCCGCGCGGAAGGCGCGAAGGCGGCCATCGCCTCGTCCAGCGTCAGGTCGAGCGCCGGATCGGGCCAGAGGCGGTCGACGCGGTGGGGTGCGTCTGTCATGGACCCGATGCTAGCGCGCGGAGGCTCAGACCTCGATCGGCTTGTGCTCCTCGGCGGCCTCGAGCTGATCAACGTCGTAGGCGATCTCGACCTTCGCCGACGTCAGGCGCGTGACGGCGTCGGCGGGCACGACTCGCGTCGTGCCGTCGCGGTACGGGGTCACCGCGACGCCGTGGAAGATGCCTTCGGTCTCGGTGCCAAGCATGGCGGCGACGCGTCCGAGCTCATCGCCGTTCGGGCCGACCACGAGCGTATCGGCCTCGACGTAGCTCCACGCGACGGGATCGTCGGGCCCCGGCAGGTCGAGTTCGGCCGCCTCCGGCTCGCCGGGTTCCCCGGTGTCATCGGCGGAGCTTCCCGGCGGCAGGGCGTCGAGCTGGGGATCAATTCCACCCTTCATGCCCGGGTCGTCGATGGCTCCCGGCTGCCGGTTGAAGTCGTTCATGTCGCATTTGTACCGCACAAGTGGTGCCAGCGGCTCAGTCAAAGAGCCGCTCGAGGTGCCAGGTGCCGCGAATCTCGTCCAGGAAGATCGTGCACAGCAGGCCCGAGCGGGTGACAACCTTGTAGCAGGCACGCGCGACCGGGTCCCGCCACCAGCCGTCGTCGACGCGCCATCGGTTGCAGATGCCCAGCTCGCCGTGATCGGTGCCGTCCATGCGCAGGCGGGTGGGCACCCCGGCCGCATCGGTCTCGATCTGGACGAGCGGATGGTCCGCATAGCGCCTGGTCATGGACCGATATCCACCAGCCGGGACCGATGCTCCGGCAGCGCCGCGTTCGGCCGATCATTGACGGCCCGCCAGAGGCGCCCTTCCCCAAACCGATGCCGAATCCGCTCCAGCGACCAGCGCAGCTCCTCCCAGCGCCCGGCGCGTGCCTCGAAGGCAGGGATCTGGTGCGTTGTCGGATCGCTCAGCCGATCGAAGGCGAGGGTGAGTGCGGCAACCCGTATCTCCGTGGCTTCCTCGTGCGCGAGTTCCTGCTTCCGCAATAACCGCCCACGGGCTGCCGCCTCCACGCGCGAGAGCAGGAGGCGCGCGATCCAGTCCGGCTCGAGGGCCGGCTGCGGAAAGGGCTGCGCCACGCGCAGCGCGGGAGCGTCCTCCAGTACCAGGGTCAGGGTCGCCCGCCCGGGCGCCAGGTGCCGGTCGCGAAACCGATCACAGAGCTCTGCGGCCATGCGCCGCAGGGTCAGGCTCCCCGCGCCGATCCCGTCCAGCGGCGTCTCGAAGGTCACGCTCGCCTCCACCCGTTCCGGGCGGCGGCGCGGGACGATCGGGCGCGGATCGTGGCCGCGCGCCAATGCCTGGTGCCGCTCCCCGACCGGCCCGAACTGGGCACCAACCGCCGAGCGCGGCAGATCGGCCAGCTGACTCATCCGCGTCAGCCCGAAAAGGGTGAAGCGCTGGCGGGTGGCGGCGTCGGCCGGCAGCAGGGTCAACGGCAGATCGCGCAGCGCCTCGCGGGGAAGGACGTGGAAGGCGGCCGGCGCGTCGGGGCGCTCGAAGCGCGCCAGCCGGGCGCCGAGCGTCGCCAGCCAGCGGTTGTCCCCCACCCCGCAG
>JACDBS010000028.1 GCA_013694795.1 Chloroflexota bacterium
GGCCCAGGCTATCGAGCGCGGGGCCGAGCTCACCGCACCGCTTGGTGGCCAGCGCCCGCGCGTCGTCGATGACCTTGGAATCTCGCTCGCTGACCACGTCGCCCGGGCGTAGATACGTGCGGTACACCCCGAGCGCGGCGGCCATCTCGGCCAGGGCGTCCCGAAGCTCGCTCTGTGAGAACAGGCGGGGCCGTGGGTCCGCGTCGCAGAGGGCGCCCAACAGCCTGGTCAGGCGGTTGACGTCGCTGCCGAGGACCGACGCGAGCACCTCGCGCCGCGCGACGGCGGCGATCGCCTCCCATTCCGGCACGTCATCGGCCACCTCGGCCCACGCTTCGGTGAGCCCCGGCTCGCCGGCCGGGTCGACCATGAGCCCGGTGGCGAGGTTGGCGAAGCGATAGCCGGTGGTGCCGTCGACCGGCCAATCGGCCGGGAGCGGCTCGTCGGCCATGAGGATCTTCTCCACCACGATCCACGCCTCGGGCGCCGCGGCGCGCAGCCGCGCGAGGTAGGCGACCGGGTCACGCAGCCCGTCCGGATGGTCGATCCGCAGCCCATCGACCCGTCCATCCGCGACCCAGCCGAGGACCAGCGAGTGGGTGGCAGCGAAGACATCGGGATCCTCCATGCGCAGTCCGATCAGCGCGTTGATGTCGAAGAAGCGCCGATAGTTCAGGTCCGTCGCCGCACAGCGCCAGGAGGCGAGCCGGTAGTGCTGCGCCGCGAGCAGCGCGCCGAGGCGCTCCGGATTGCGGTTGAGCAGGGCGATGTCATCCAACCCCTCCACCGTCCGTGGGTCGAGCGGAAAGCGCTGGTCGCCGTACGCCACCAGCAGCCGGCCATCGTCGCGGAAGACGCGGATCTCGCCGGCAGCGAGGATGCGGTCGTAGTCGTCGGGAAGCACCGGCAGCAGGATGAAATTGCGTTCCCAGTCGATGTCGAAGTAGTTCACGTAGGGGCTGCGGGGTCCGTGCTCGAGGACGTCCCACCACCACCGGTTTGCCTCGTCCATGGCCATGTGGTTGGGCACGATGTCGAGGACCAGACCCATGTCGTGCGCGCGCAGCGCATCGGTCAGTCGTTCGAAGCCGTCCTCACCGCCCAGCTCGGGGTTGACGCGGGCGTGGTCCACGATGTCGTAGCCGTGGGTGGAGCCAGCGACCGCGGCGAGCACCGGTGAGCAGTACATGTGGCTGATCCCGAGCCGAGCGAGGTACGGCACGATCTCCCGCGCGTCATCGAAGGTGAAGCCCGCGTGGAGCTGGACGCGATACGTGGCCCGCGGCACCGGCCGTCAGTCGCCGCTGACGCGACGGACCCGCGGCAGGCGTCGCAGGCAGACCACCGAGCGTTCGGCAACCCGATAGGCAGCTCCCCCGTCGTGCTCACCGTGCGCCGCCGTGAACGTGCGGTGGACGGTATCGAAGACCGTCTCCCAGCGCCTGGCGGCCTCGTGATCCGGGAGGGTGAACCCGACCGGGCGATCGTCCGCGTTGAAGATCACGAGCAGGGTGTCATCGGTGATTCGCTCGCCGCGCGGCCCGCGATCGTCGATCGCGTCCCCCGCGAACTGGACGGCCAGCGTCCTGACCCCTGGCGCCTGCCACTGCTCATCTGTCATCTCGGTCCCATCGGGGGCGAACCAGCTCAGGTCCTTGACCCGTGAGCCGCGAATCTGCCGCCCCTGGAAGAAGCGACGCCGCCGCAATACGGGATGACCCTTGAGCAGCCGGATCAGGGAGCGCGTGAAGCTGAGCAACGTGCGGTCGCGTCGCTGGAGGTCCCAGCTGAACCAGCTGACCTCGTTATCCTGGGCGTAGCCATTGTTGTTGCCCCCCTGCGTGCGCCCGATCTCGTCGCCGCCGAGCAGCATCGGCACGCCCTGGCTCAGGAGGAGCGTCGCCAGGTAGTTGCGCTTCTGGCGCTCGCGAATCTCGATGACCGCCTCTTCACCGGTCTCGCCCTCGATCCCGAAGTTCATGCTCTCGTTGTTGTCCTCGCCGTCGTTGTTGTCCTCGCCGTTGGCCTCGTTGTGCTTCGAGGTGTAGCTGACGAGGTCGTTGAGCGTGAAGCCGTCGTGAGCGGTCACGAAGTTGATGCTGGCGTGCGGACGCCGGCCGGAGCTCGCGTAGAGGTCGGAGCTGCCACTGAGCCGATACGCCAGCTCGGCCGCCTGGCCGCCGACGCCCTTCCAGAAGCGGCGCACGGTATCGCGGTATCTGCCGTTCCACTCCGCCCAGCCGACCGGAAAGTTGCCGACCTGGTAGCCGCCGGGGCCGACGTCCCACGGCTCGGCGATGAGCTTGACCGCGTTGATGATCGGATCCTGGTGAATGATGTCGAAGAAGCTGCCCAGCTTGTCGACGTCGTGCAGCTCGCGCGCCAGCGCCGATGCGAGATCGAAGCGGAAGCCATCCACGTGCATCTCGGTGATCCAGTAGCGCAGCGAGTCCATGATCAGTTGGAGCACCCTGGGGCTGGTGGCGTCGAGCGTGTTGCCGGTCCCGGTGTAGTCGACGTACCGCGCCTGGTCCCCCGCCCCAAGGCGGTAGTAGGCGGCGTTGTCGATGCCCCGGAAGGAGAGCGTCGGCCCCTGGTGATTGCCCTCGCCGGTGTGGTTGTAGGCGACGTCCAGGATGACCTCGATGCCGGCGTCGTGGAATCGCTTGACCATGGTCTTGAACTCGCTCACCGGCTCGCCGGTGGCCGAATAGCGGATGTCCGGCGCGAAGAAGCCGACGGTGTTGTAGCCCCAGTAGTTGCTCAGGCCGCGCTCCACGAGATGGCGGTCGGTCACGTGCTGGTGCACAGGCAGCAGCTCGATAGCGGTGATCCCGAGATTGGTCAGGTAGTCGATGGCCGGCGCGGAGCCGAGCCCGGCGTAGGTGCCTCGCAGCTCAACCGGCACGTCAGGGTGGAGCTGGGTGAAGCCCTTGACATGGACCTCGTAGATCAGCGTCCGATCCAGCGGCGTCCGCAGTTGGGTGTCGTCGCCCCACACGAAGGCATGGTTCACGACCACGCTCTTCGGCACGAAGGACGCGCTGTCGCGGTCGTCTGGCTCGTCCTCATCAGCGCCGATGCGGTACCCGAACAGCGCGTCATCCCAGTCCACCGCGCCGTCGATGCGTTTCGCGTACGGGTCGATCAGCAGCTTCGCGGGATTGAACCGATGCCCGGCTCCGGGGTCGTAGGCACCATGCATGCGATAGCCATAGCGCTGGCCGGGACGGCCGTCAGGCAGATAGCAGTGCCACACCAGGTCGGTCTGCTCGTTGAGCCGAATGCGCTGCTCGTTGCCGCCATCGGCGTCAAACAGGCAGAGGTCCACCTGCTCCGCGTTCTCGCTGAAGATGGCGAAATTGACGCCCAATCCGTCCCAGGTCGCCCCGAGTGGATACGGGTTGCCGCGCCAGACTCTCAGGCTCACGCAGCGCTGCCCAACGTCAGCGGATTTCGGAACTTGAGACCCTCGAAGCGTGCGAAGTCGCGATCGGTCGTGCAGAGCACCCCCCCATGCTCGACGGTGAGCGCGGCAAGGTGCGCATCGGTCATGAGCGCCCCGCGGGCCTGCCCGTCACGGGCGAGGGGGCCAAGGGTCCCCCAATGCCCGGCCGTCGGCTGTGCAAGCTCGACGCCCGGCCGCTCGAGCCATTCCTTGACGATCCCGATCGCCTCGGACGGCGCGAGCGGCCGTTGAAAGACGGACGCGTGGGTGCCAATTCGAAGAAAGGCGAGCGCGGAGACCAGCGGGATACGCACCTCCTCATCGCCCGACAACGTCGCCTCCAGCCACTGCCTGGCCGATGCGTGCTGTGGGCTGGATGAATCGTACGCGTACAGCAGCAGATTGGCGTCGACGAGGATCAACGGTGGTCCGGTCCGTCCAGACGGTCGAGCAGCCCACCGATGTCATCGAGATCGACGCCAGGGCGCAGACCCATCCTGCGGGCTTTCACGCGAAACGGAGGCGTCCGCCGAACCGATCCCGCTGGATCGAGTCCTGCCCGGATTGCATCATTTACCACAGCCTTGAGTGGACGCCCCGTGCGTCGCGTCGCGTTGCGCAGGCGTACCACCACGTCGTCTTCGAGGGTGAGGGTCGTGCGTTTCGACATGTCATGAAGCCTATCACACAGGCATCATGATGCGTGCG
>JACDBS010000072.1 GCA_013694795.1 Chloroflexota bacterium
GCCGATGACGATCACGGCCAGCGCGGTCTCCAGCACTCGGCGCCGTCGCGCGATGGCAGGGGCGTACGTCCGCGCAACCGCCAGGCGCGCGCTGATGCCCATGGCCAGCACCGGCATCGCCACGACCGCGGCGACGGGCGCGTTGCGCAGCGACACGAGCGCCATCGCGACGGTGACCCACGACAGGGTGGTCAGCCAGCCCGGCGCGGCGCGCCCGCCGTTCGCGATCAGAGCGATCACCATGATCAGGAGCGGCCAGTGCGCAGGGTTGTGGAAGTCCGGTGACTGCCACTCCTGGATATTCGCCAACCCCCAGTCGCCGGCGTCGATGTAGCGGAGCGGGTAGAGCAGGCCCGCCGGGCCGGCGGGAGTGAGCATCGAGGCAAGGACGGCCGCCACGCAGGCGCCAACAAGCCACCACTTGCGCGCCGACATCGGCGTCCGGCCAGCCAGCGTGAAGAGTGCGTAGAGCCCGATGAAGCCGAAGCCGACCACGTACAGTCCGTGCGCGTTCGCCCAGACCGCGAAGAGGACCGAGATCCAGATGAGCCGCGCCGGACGATCCGGCTTGAGAGACATTAAAAGCCACACGAGGACGGCCATGAACAGCCAGCTGATCACCTGGGGCCGGACGGTAACGTACGGGAACATGACGACAATCCCGATCGCGACGGCCACGCCGATAGCGGCGCTGCGGATCCCCATCCGTCCCAGGTTGCGGGCATGCAGGAGCGGGATGGCGCCGGCCAGCAGGCCGAAAACGATCATGCCTCCCGTCACCCCCACGCCCGAGATGACGAGGTGGATGAAGACCTCGCTGAGCCATTCGTGCGGAGTCCATGGCTGGCCCTGCCAGGTGAACGAGAACGGATCGACCGTTGGGACCCCGCCGGTCTCGACCATGAGCCGGCCGGCGGTAACGTGCCAAAAGAAGTCGGCGTCCTGGAGGCCCTTGGCCACGGTCACCCCAAGCAGGATGGCAGCGGCCACGGCGCCGATCAGCAGTGCGGGAGAGGGCAGAGTGGTGCGTTCGGTCGACATGCTCGGGCGAGTGTACGGGCGGGGTCATCGCGGCGGGACGCCCCGAAAGTACCGCAAGCGCGCGCGCGACGACCGGTAGGATCGGCGCGATGAGCGGGCTCGGCGGCCGATGGTCTCCCACGCTGGCGGCGATCGCGGTCGTCGCGTTCTGGGCCATTGCCGTCGTTCCGGCCACGACGCTTCCGATGACCGATCCCGACACCTGGTGGCACATCCGCGCCGGGATCCAGGTGCTGGATACCTCGTCCATCCCGACCACCGACACGTGGAGCATCGCCGGCGACGGCCGGCCATGGACCAGCCAGGACTGGCTGAGCAACGTCGTCATGGCGCTCGGCTTCCGCGCCGGGACATGGGGGCCGACGCTTCTGTCCATCGGCTACGGGCTCATGGGCATCGCGGCCATCTGGCTCCTGTGGAGCGCCATCGGCGTTCGGCGGCCGTCGGTCGGTTGGCTGGCTCGCCCCGCCTGGCTGCTGCTGGGGCTCGTGCTGGCCGCATCCGTCCTGGGGGTGCGCGTGCAGGTAGTGGATCTGCTGCTGACCGCACTGGTTGTCAACGTTCTGTGGCGCTACGTGGCGCATCGGCGGCGAGCCGCTCTCGCGTGGCTGCCGGTCGTCGCCGTCGCCTGGGTCAACCTCCACGCCGGCTTCCCGCTGCTCTTCCTTGTCGGCGGAGCGGTGCTGGTCGGCGAGGCCGTCGATCGCTGGCTGCATCGGGAGGTGGAGGCCGGTCCGCTCGGATGGTCGGAGCTGGGATGGCTGGCCCTCTCGCTGTTGGGCGCGGCCGTAGCCCTGATGCTCAACCCCAACGGGCCCGCCATCTACCGCTACCCGTTCGACACGCTGGGCATCGGCGTGCTCGGCTCGTTCGTCGGGGAGTGGCAGCCGGCGCGACTGGATGCGCCGGCCGGTCAGCTGCTGGCGCTGTTCGTCCTGGTCGGCATCCTGCCCGCCCTCCTGTTCGCTGGCCGGCGGCTGCGAACCGCCGACGGCCTCATCCTCATCGGCCTTACCTTCATGGCGGTGACCGCGGTTCGGTTCCTGCTTGTGGCAGGGCCGGTCGGGGCCGCCTTCGTCTGCCTGGGGCTGGCTCCGGTCATCTCCGAATCGCGGATCGGCAGGGCATGCGCCGGGGTGCTCGCGCGGCTTGAACGACCGAGACGGGGGCTCGGCGGCGGCGTGAACAGTGTCCTCGTCGCGGTCGTGCTGCTCATCGGCCTCGGACTGACGATCGTTCGCGTGGCACCTGCCGGGCAGGCCTCCGCGGTGGCCGAAGCGTATCCCGTCCGGGCGGTCGACTGGCTGGGGCAGCATGCGCCTGGCGAGCGGATCTTCAACCGCTATGAGT
>JACDBS010000141.1 GCA_013694795.1 Chloroflexota bacterium
CCGACCGGCAGCGTCAAGGATCGCGTTGCGCTGGCCATGATCGGGTCCGCGCGCGCCTCCGGTGCGCTGCGCCCCGGCCAGGCAATCCTCGAGCCGTCCAGCGGCAACACCGGGATCAGCCTGGCGATGATCGGGCGGCTCCTGGGTCACCCGGTGCGCATCGTGCTCCCCGACAATACGACACGCGAGCGCGAGCAACTGCTTCGACTCTACGGAGCGCAGATCATCCCCTCGCCAGGAGCTGAGGGCTCGAACGGCGCCATCCGCATGGCGCAGGTGCTTGCCAGAGCCGATCCGAGCCTCTTCATGCCCTATCAATACGGCAATCCCGACAATCCGCGAGTCCACGAGGAGACGACGGGTCCTGAGATCCTCGAGCAGGTGCCCGAGGTCGACGTCTTCGTGGCCGGCCTGGGAACGGGCGGGACGCTCACCGGAGTCGGACGCGTCCTGAAGCGCGCCAGGCCTGGCGTGAAGATCATCGCCGTCGAGCCGCATCCGGGCGAGCAGGTGCAGGGCTTACGCTCGCTGCAGGAGGGCTTCGTGCCGCCGGTCCTCGACGAGACCCTCCTCGATGACCGATACCTCGTCAACAATCGTGACGCGGTCGTTGGGCTCCGCCGTCTCCTGCGTGACGAGGCAATCTTCGCCGGCCTGTCCTCGGGCGCGGCGGTCGCCGTTGCGGTGCGAGTGGCCCGCGAGATGGCCTCTGGATCGGTTGTCGTGCTCCTCGCCGACGGTGGCTGGAAGTACCTTTCGGCCGAGTTGTGGACGCGCGAGCTCGATGAGCTGTCCGACGAGCTCGAAGGCTCGCTCCTGTGGTGAGCGACCGCCTGGCGATGTCGGCCGCCCTTGCCGATGACCTGGTGGCGCATGCGCGGGCCGAAATGCCGAGCGAGGCCTGCGGCCTTCTCTCCGGCGACCTGGCAACCGGAACCGCGACCGCCTACCACCCTGCACGCAACGCCGACACCAGCCCGTCCGTGTACACGGTGCACCCCGACGACCTGGTCCGCATCATCTTCGACATCGAGGACGCGCAGCGTGATCTCGTGGCGATCTTCCACTCGCACACGCACACGCCGGCCGTTCCGTCGCCCACCGACCGTCGGTGGGCGCACTATCCGGACGCGTTCTACCTGATCGTCACCCTTGCTGACCCTGACTCCCGGCCGGCGGAGAGCCTCCGCGCCTGGCGCATCCGTGACGGGGAGAGCAGCGAAGTCCCGTTGCGGATCGGCTGAATCAACAGTCGAGGCTTTCGGTCACGCTGACCCCACCGCTCCGCGCGTCGACCGTGACCTCCCGTCGGCACGAGCCTTCCTCGTCACCGGCCCGGTAAGCGAGCACCAGCCGCCCGTCGTCGGGAGGCGGCAGCCAGCTCGCCGAGCCCAGGACCAGGCCCTCCAACCCGGCGCCCACGGACTCTCGGGCCATGGCATCCGCCCGGCTCGCGACCGCTGCGGGGACCGATCCGAGCTGTGCGCCGATGACGATGACCGCGTCCGTCGCCGGTGTGACGGAGAATGTCCACGCATCCTCGCCGGCGTCATTCGGGCGGCTGCCGGTCACGTCGAGGGTGCACTCCTCCGGTCCGCATGAGCCACCAATCGCCATGGTCGTCCACGGTTCGCCGTCCACGGTCCAGATGGCGCCTGCCACCGCGCCGGCGATCGCATCGGTCTGGAGCTCACTGGGGACGCCGCCCGGCCGTCGGGAGTCCCGCATGGCGGCCAGGATCGCCGTGGCGTCGAAGGGGCGCCCAGGGTCGGGGAAGGCGATCTCCGTCGTCGAAGGGGTGACGGTCGGCAGTGGCGTGGCGCACGCGGCCAGCAGCGTCACGAAGAGGGCTGCGCGCGCGACGCGCATCGGTCACTGCTTTCCGAGCAGGGATCCCAGTTGGCCGATGATTGCATCGCCGACCACCGCCGGTCCGCCCACCAGGTACGAGTACGGCGGCTGGAGGCGCAGCAGCTCGCCGCCGGTTGGGGCTGGAATCGCCGCCAGGCTGACGAGGAGCAGTGGCGACCCTGCTCGGCCGGCGCCGGGCACCGCGGCCAGCGCGTCGGGGAAGTTCAGCCCGGTGGCCAGGTAGGCAGACGGGGGACGATTGAAGAAGGTCGCCGAAATCGTCGCGGAGGTCGCGAAACGATCGGCCCCGGCCAACCGCGCGATCGGTTGTGAGGTGTATGTCTGGAGCGCCGCCGCCACGCCGTCCGATACGGCGGCCGAACCACCCAGCACGAAGATCCGTTGCGGCGCCAGGCGGGCAAGCTCGTCGCGCGTGGCCTGTGGCAGGCTGTTGGTCTCGGTCAGGAGGACGGGGCCGCCGGCTAGCACGGCCGCCGGACCGGCGCTCAGCGCATCGGGGAAGTTTCTGCCGGTTGCCACGAACGCGGAGGCGACGCCAGGTCCGAAGGTCGCGGCGCTCACCGCGGCGGCCGTCGAGAAACGGTCGGCGCCGGCCAGCCGCGCGACCGGCTGCGACGTGTACGCCTGGAGGGAAGCGGCAACACCGTCCGAGACGGCGCCCGGTCCGCCGAGCACCACGATCCGTTGCGGCGCCAGGCGGGTGAGCTCGTCGCGCGTGGCCTGCGGCAGGTTGTTTGCTTCGGTCAGCAGGATCGGGCCGCCACCGATGCCGGCGGCAGGGCCCGCGGCCAGCGCATCGGGGAAGTTGAGGCCGGTGGCGACGTAGGCTACCGGTGCACCCGGGACGAAGTGCGCGGCGCTGAGGGCGGCCGCGGTGGCGTAGCGATTCGCTCCGGCGATCCGGATGGGTGTACCGGCGCTCCATTTCGCCCACGCCAGACCGTAGCGCTCGGAGGTTCCGTCGAAGCGCGCCGGCAGGATCTCGATCCGGGCGGTGCCGGTGGCGGATGCGGTGAACTCGATCCATTCGTAGTTGTTGTCGAAGGTGGCCGATCCGAGCGTCGATCCGTCGGCCTGCACGACGCGGAGGTCGAAGTCGGCCAGCAGTTGGTCGGCGGACGCGCTTCCGGTGCTGTGGCTGTTCCAGGAAACCGCGACCTTCACCTTCTGGCCGGCGAGCACCGCGATGTCCTGTGTCAGTGTCTGCCCCGCGGTGATGTCACCCAGCCGAAAGCCGCCCCATGCGCCGTCCCCGTCGGTCAGCAGCCGATTCGCCCACAGGGCCGATGCGGTGCCGGTCCCCTCGTGGTCGGCATTGCGCGAGCCGTCGGGCATGGGTGAGCTGTTGATGGCCCCGGCCATGATGATCGCGCGGGTCCCTTCGGGACGCAGCGCCAGGCTGGGGACGCGGGCGATGACCTGCGCGGCGATGCCCGCCACGATCGGGCTCGCCACGCTGGTGCCGGTGGCAGTCAGCCCGTTCGCGGTGCGCACCGCAACTGCCGGCGCGGAGACGTTCGGCTTGTTGAAGTCGCCGTGCGGGTTCCATGACGCATCGGTGCGGTCGAGATAGTTGCTGCCGTTCGATCCGGGCGCGTACCAGATGATGTCGTCCATCCGATCGGCCGATCCGCGGTCGTCAATGCCGCCCACGGTCAGGGTGTTGTGGGCCGTGCCCGGCGACACGATGTCCCAGTTGCCGAAGGTCCCGAAGTTGCCAGCCGAGGCGACCGGGAGGCGCCCGACCACGTCTGCCATGGCATCGAAGTAGCGCCGCGCCTCTTCCGAGCCGGTCGGGGTGTCCTGACCGATGCTGGCATTGATGACGTCCGCGTCGCCGCCGCCCGGGTTGGCGGCCCAGTCGGCCGCCGCGATGATCTGGCGGTCGCGCGTTTCCGATGCGCCGCCGCCGCCGGTCGATGCGCTGACGATGTGGGCGGCGGGCGCCACCCCGGGAAAGCTCCCGCCACCGGCGATGGCACCTGCCACCCAGGTCGGATGATCGAATGTCGGGCTGTAGACCGGCGCACCGGTAGGGCTGTACGACGCCACGACCCTGCCCGCCAGGTCGCCGCTGTCGTGCACGTTGTGGTACTCGACCACGGCCACCCGCACGCCTGCGCCCTGGTCCTCCCCGCCGCCCGTCCAGTCGGCCTGCACGGCCGGCCCGGCGCTCGACATCGCGGTCGACCAGGTGCGCTCCAGCCCCAGCGTAGTCACGTCCGGCAGCTCGGCCAGGGCGTTCACCGCGCGCGCCGGCATGTCGACGTACGCGAGGGGGGCGCTGGTCGATGCGTAACCGATGGTGCCGCCCAGCGCCTGAACGTCAGCGCGCAGCCGGTCCAGCGCCGCGGCGGTTGCGTCAGCGTGTGCCTGCCACAGCTCGGCCCGAATGGCGCGAGCGGTCGCCAGGTCATTGACGATGGGCCGGTCGCCCCGCCACACCAGCTCGGGATGGCGAGCAATCACGGCCTGCTCGGCGCCTGCGATGTCCACCTCCAGCCAGACACCGACCGGGACCGTGCCGGCCGCGGCGATGCCCGCGACGGATCCGGCGACCGCGGCGAGGAGCTCCGCATCGGCTTTGCGCTCCAGCGCCGGAAGGCCGGCCGTGGCCTGCTTGGAGCGTTCGCTGCGCAGCTGCGGCCCGGCCACCACTCCATTGGCAGCGTCGCGATAGACGATATGGATCCGACCGGTGCGATGGTCGAGGTACTTGCCGGCCCACAGCGTTCCAGCGGAATGCTCGATCGCCCCGCCGCGTTCGTTGAGCAGCTCGAAGTCGTTCGGCGATCCGCCTTCGGTCTCGGACAGGTGACGTGCGCCCGCTGCCGCCGCGGGCTCGCCGGCACGCGCAGGAGTGGCCGGGACCAATGCGACCCCCGTCAACAGGACGGAAAGTGAGATGGCCATCCCTCGCCAGAGCACCTGCCATCGCGGGCTGCGCAATGTCCGATTCCTCGCATGTATGACGCCGTGTGACAGTCTGGCACGGCGAGATTGCCCAATGTGCCGCTCGGCTGCGTGGTTCGCAATGGCCAATCGGTGTAGCCTTCCGGCATGACCACCAGGGCGGTCGACGTAGGCAATTCTGCTGGGAGTTCCGGCGCAACCATCCATCGCGAGCGTCTCCGGCGCGCCGCAGCGGAGGCGGCCGAGCGAGGGCTGGACGCGCTCCTCATCACGCCTTCGCCCGACTACGCCTACCTGCTCGGCTACCGTGCGCCGGCCATGGAGCGGCTGACCTGCCTGGTCGTGCCGGCCGATGGCCAGCCGGTGCTGGTGCTGCCGCGCCTCGAGGAGCCGCTGGCGCGCCACGGCTTGGGCGAGCTGGCCGATGCGCTCGAGATCGTGGCCTGGGACGAGACGGACGACCCGATCCGCGCGGTCCAGGTGCTCGTCGGCTCCGCCCTGCGCGTGGGGGTCCAGGACCAGATGTGGGCTCGCTTCGCGCTCCGCCTCCAGGCCGCGCTGGATCCGGCCCAGATGGTCGCGGCCGGCGCCACCATGAGCGCCCTGCGTCAGGTGAAAAGCGCCGACGAGATCGACCTGTTGCGCGCCGCCGCCTCCGCGGCCGACAACGCGATGCTGGGGATCACCGCGGAACGCCTGTCGGGTCGCACCGAGGCCGAGGTCAGCCGCCGCATCCGCGAGCTTCTCATCCAGGCAGGGCACGACGACGCCGGATTCGCGATCGTGGCGTCCGGCCCGAATTCGGCCAGCCCGCATCACGCGCCCGACCAGCGGGTCATTGGCGTGGGCGACGCGATCGTGCTCGACATCGGAGGCATGCGTGCCGGCTACACCAGCGACACCTCGCGCACCGCGTTCGTCGGCGACCCGCCCCCCGACTTCGAGGCTCTCCACGCCGTGCTGCGCGATGCCCAGGCCGCCGCCTGCGCAGCGGTTCGTCCGGGTGTGCCGGCGTCAGACATCGACGCGGTCGCGCGCGACCTCATCACGGACGCTGGCTACGGCGACGCGTTTCTCCATCGCACCGGTCACGGCATCGGCATGGAGACGCACGAGGAGCCGTACATCGTGTCCTCCAACCCCGAGCCGCTGGTGGCGGGCAATGCCTTCAGCGTTGAGCCCGGGATCTACATCCGTAACACGTGGGGCGCGCGGATCGAGGACATCGTCATCTGCACCGATACCGGTGGCGAGCGCCTCAATACCACCTCGACCGAGATCTATCTCGTCGAGTAGCCTTCAGCGGGGCTCCCGGTGCGAGCTGACCAGCGCGGTGAGGACCTGGTCGATGGCCGCGTTCGCCTCGTGGAAGGCGGAGGTGACCTCGGACACCTCGGCGGAGCGGCGTCGCAAGTGGCCGACGATCGCGTCGAGCACCGGCGAGCGGAAGAACAGGAAGGCCTCGACCGTCTCCGCCAGCGACAGGCCGGCGCGGGATGCCTCGCTACCGTACAGTCCGCCCATCTTCTCGGCCTCCTCGAGGAGTAGCTGACGCTCCGCCTTCTTCGAGGCGGCGACGTACTCGATCACCAGCCCGAACGTGCGCTGCCCCCAGCGTCGGAACTCGTCGCGCTGCTCCACCGACAGCCGGGCCTGCCACGGCTGACCGGAGTAGCCGGTGCGCTGCATGCGCCGATGCAGCTCGCCCGCCATCGTCTGCGTCGAATCAGGCAGCCGCTCCATTCCGTAGCGCTGGCGGCGCGGCGCGTTGATCATCGCCTCCAGGCTGGAGCGCAGGAAACGCCGATGCCCGCCGGGCGTCTGGTAGCTCTGCACCTTGCCGGTATCGGCCCAGCGTCTCAGGGTGTCGGGCCCGACGCCCACCAGGCGCGAGGCGGCGCCGAGCGGCAGCCACGGGTCGTCGGGATCGTGGGCGGGCGGTTGAGCGGGCACGATTGGCCAAGAACCTCCGAAATCTATGTCGCAGCGTACCGTAGTCGCGCGGTGAGTGGAGCGTCAAGCCGTTGCCGCCGCTCGGCGGCGGCAACGGCGAACGAACGGCCAAAGTCCGGCGCCTTTTCCTCGATTACGCCGCCCAGCGGAGCTTCCGTTGGCGGGCGCTGCGATCTGGGACCCGGAATGCCCGCGCGACGGTGGCGCTTGGTCGATAGCGTCGCCGAGCGGCGCCTGAGCTCAGTCGCCGCGCAGTTCGGAGGCGCTCATGGCGCCGAGCTCCGCCCACAGGTGGACCAGCGAGGTCATCCCGTCGCGGATGTTGCGTAGGCTCATCCACTCGTTCGGCGCGTGGAAGTTGCCGGTCGGGTTGGCGAAGCCGACCATGAGAGTCTTGAGGCCGAGGTGGGCGTCGAGGGCGGCGACGACCGGGACCGATCCGCCCGAGCGCTGGAAGAGCGGTGCCGTGCCGAAGCCGGCCTCGAGCGCGCGCGCGGCCGGGCCGATACCCGGATGGTCGAGCGGCGTGCTGGCGGGCGCGCCGCCGTGGATGATCTTGACCTCGACCCGGACGGTCGGCGGCGCGAGCGACTCCAGGTGAGCCTTCACCGTCCGCAGGATGTCGCGATAGTCCTGGTCGGGCACCAGACGGGTGGAGATCTTGGCCGCGGCCCAGGCCGGGATGATCGTCTTCGCACCGTCGCCCTGATATCCGCCCCAGATGCCATTGATATCGAAGGTCGGCCGCGCGGAGAGGCGCTCCAGCAGGATGTGGCCTCGCTCGCCGTCCATCGGTGCCGGCACGCCGGTCTCATCGGCCCATTCGGTCTCGTCGAACGGAAGGGCGGCATACGCGGCATGCTCCTCGTCGGTCAGTGCGCGCACGCGATCGTAGAAGCCGGGGACCGTGAAGCGTCCGTCCACATCGGTCAGTGAGGCGAGCATGCGGACGAGCACGTTGGCCGGGTTGTCGACGCCCCCGCCGTAATGGCCCGAGTGGACGTCCTGGCGCGGGCCCTGAACGCGGACCTCCCAGTAGGCGATCCCGCGCAGCCCGTAGCCGATGGCCGGCGTGCCGTCATCATCGAAGGTGTCGCCGTCGCTGACCACGCACACGTCGGCGCGGAGCAGGTCGGCATGGTCCGCGATGAACTGCTCCACCGGCTCCGAGCCGACCTCCTCGTCCCCTTCGAAGAAAAAGCGCAGGTTGAGTGGCAGGCGGCCCGCTGTCTTCGTCCATGCCTCCACCGCCTTGAGGTGCATGAAGAGCTGGCCCTTGTCGTCGCCGGCGCCGCGGGCGTAGACGCGCTCGTTCTCGTGGCGCGGCTCGAAGGGCGGGCTGATCCACTCGCCCAACGGATCGGCGGGCTGGACGTCGTAGTGGCAGTAGACCAGGACGGTGGGTGCTTCGTCGCCGGCCTTCATCCATTCGGCAGTGACGATGGGATGAGCGCTGGTCTCATGAACGGTGGCCCGCTCGACCCCCAGCCGCGTCAGCTCGTCGACGATCCACTCCGCCGCGCGACGAACTTCGCCAATTCGCTCCGGGTCGGCACTGACGCTCTCTATGCGCAGAAACTCGTCAAGCTGGGCGAGGTGTTCGGGGTCGTGCTCTCGGAGGTAGGCGATGGCGGCGTCGGTGGCGGCGGGGATATCGGTCTGGCTGGTCATGGAGCCATCGTAGCGACTTGGAACCTGGGCTGGCCTGCGGGCGTCTGGCGGGCACATGATCCGCAGCGTGGTGCATTGATGATCCGGATTGCTCGCGTAAGCTTCGCTCTGCTTGCCCTTGTCATGACGATGGCCGTCCCCGCGCGCGTTGCGGCATGCTCATGCATGGAGCGCACGCTGGCCGACGCGATCCGCGAAGCCGATGTGGCTTTCGTCGGCACGCTTGCGGGCACCGACCAGCCAATCCCCGCGGCGATGCAGCCGGGGAAGAGTGAAATCGTCTGGTCGTGGGACGTTGAGCGGTCGCGCGAAGCACTCTCCACCACACGGATTGACCTGGTCGCGTGGCCGGACGATGGCGCGAACTGCGGCGTGTCATTCGGGGTCGGCGAAAAGTGGCTGGTCATCGCTCACAACAGCGAGGGCCGGCTGACGAGCTCCAGCTGCTCGATGAATCAGCGCATGGATGGCATTGAGCCTGAGGTCGAGGAGCAGGTCGCTGGCATGCTCACCGTGGTCGCGGCCGCCGAACCCGCCGAGCCGGCAGCGCAGTCCTCGTCGCCGAGCCTGCCGGTGCTCATGATCGTGGGGGCCGTCGCGCTCGTGGCTGCCGTCTCGGCACTGGCGTTCGTCCGGCGTCAGCCTAGCTGAAGGCCCCGAACAGGAACCCGAAGAAGAGGGTGAGCGCGGCCGCCGGCACCAGGCTCGCCACGCGCAGGAAGGCCGGCCAGCCCGGACCACCGATGAATGCGTAGGCCGGGATCGAGACCGGGAACACCAGCACCGCAGCCGACCAGCCGATGCGGGCGCGCGCGCTGAGGTCGGGTCGATCCTGCACATCCAGCCAGTAGGCGGCGATCATCAGGAAACCGCCCAGGGCGAGCACGGCGAAAACGGACCAGATCACCGGAAGCATGTCCCACCGATGCTAGCGCGTGCGCCGATCTATCGACGTTTCGCGTCACTGCGTGATGCCCGCGCGACCTGGGCCGATAGGTCGGCATAGCGTGTCATGGCAGCATGGCCGTGACGCGTCACGGCGATGTATCGGCGCGGTGGGGCCGGTCAGCCACCGGTGCGGCGGCGGGCGATGTCGTCGGCGCCGTTGAGCAGGTCGGTCAGGAAGGCGAGCGGACGGCGGCGCGGTAGGCGCGGCTCGCGCTCGGGCAGGAGAGCGGCCACGCCCGCGCGAATTCGGGCATCCAACGCAAGACGAGCTTCGCGGCCGCGGACGGCATCGGTCCAGATGGGCGGTCCAAAGCGGATCTCGACGCGCTTGCGGAACCACAGGTCGGTGCTGCCCACGATGGCGCAGGGCACAACCGGCACTCCGGAGGTGACGGCGAAGGCGGCGGCGCCCTCTTCGAAATCGAGGAGGGCGGCCTCTCGGAAGCCGATGCGGCCCTCCGCGAAGATGCCGAGCACGCCCTGGGCCTCGAAGACCCGTCGAACCGCGCGGACGGCCGAGGTCAGCGTCGTCCGGTCGGGGTTGTACGGGATCATGCCGCCGAAGTAGGCCATGACGCGGTTCTTGAAGCCACGACTGAAGTCCGCCTCGCGCGGTCCGAACCAGGTGATGCGCGGCTCGACCGGCACCACGCTGATGACGAGCATGGGATCCCAGCCGTTGTGGTGGTTCGCCACCAGCTGGAACGGCGGCTCCGGCCACCGCTCCAGGCCGCTCACGCGCACGTCGAAGAGCAGCCGAACCACGGCGCGAATGAGGCCCCACATGAGCCGATAGCGCGGCGTGACCTCGACGCCCAGCTCCCGCGGCCCGGTGCGGCGAGAGCGCGTCTCGGTGGCGTCGAGCGTGGCCATCTATGCGGCCGCCGGGCTCGGTTCCTCGGTCGTTGCC
>JACDBS010000152.1 GCA_013694795.1 Chloroflexota bacterium
CATCGGCCTGGTGCTGACGCGGGATTGACGCTCAGGCAGTTCGCGAGCCGATCATGACCGGGTGGTCGATGGCCGGGCATCGATCCATGACAACGTCCAGCCCGGCGTCCGAGGCCAGTTCCGCAGCTGCTTCGTTCCACACTCCGAGCTGCATCCAGATTGCCTTGGCGCCGATGGCGATCGCCTCGGTGACGTGCGGCATCACCAGCTCGGAGCGACGGAAGATGTCGACCACCTCGATCGCCGTCGGCACCGACGCGAGGTCCGGGTAGGCCACCTCGCCGTGCACGACCTCTTCGTTCGGGTTGATCGGCACCACGCCGTAGCCCTGGCTGAGCAGGTAGCGTGAGACGCCGTGCGACGCGCGCCAGGGATGCGACGAACAGCCGACCACCGCCCAGACGCGATACGAACGCAGGGTGTGCTCGGCGACCTTCGGGTCGTTCCAGTCGTGCTGTGCGGTCATCGAGAGCGAGCGAGTTCCTGGAGGGCGGCCTTGATACGGACGTCGAGTTCGCCGCTCGTGCCGGCGACGGCACCGGCCGCCCTGCGCGCCTCGGTCGCGGAATAGCCGAGCGACTCGAGCGCGGCCACCACGTCCGAATCGGTGGAGCCCGCACCGCCGGCAGCGATACCGGCGGCATGCACCTTCTCTTTCAGCTCGAGAATGATGCGCTGCGCCGTCTTGCGGCCGACGCCGGACACGCTGGTGAAGACGTCGACGTCATCGGTCACGATGGCAAGCTGGAGCTTGGTCACCGCATGCGCCGCGGTGATGGCGAGCGCCAGCCGAGGGCCGACCTGCGAGACCGTCATGAGCAGCTCGAAGAAGGCAAGCTCCTCGGTGGTCGCGAAGCCGAAGAGCGCCTGCTGGTCCTCGCGGACCAGATGGTGGGTATAGACCGATGCTTCGCGACCCATCCTCAGCTTCGATAGCAGCGAGGGACCGGCGACGACGCGATAGCCGATGCCACCGACCTCGATGAGCACGTAGTCCTGGGCGACCTGGACGACCAGTCCCCGGACGGAGCCGATCACCCGATCACCGCAGTCGGCTGCGCGGCGGCTCGGTAGGCGCAGCCGATGGCGATTGCCAGCGCATCGGTCGCGTCATCCGGCACGCCTGCAAGGCTCACCCCCAGCAGGCGCTCGACCATGGCCGCCACCTGCTGCTTATCGGCGGAACCGTTGCCACAGACCGCCTGCTTCACCTCGTTCGGGGTTGGCTCATCGATGGGCAGCCCCGCTTCGGCCGCGGCGAGGAGGGCCACCCCGCGGGCCTGGCCGACGGCCATGGCGGTCTGCACGTTGCGCTGGAAGAAGAGGCGCTCGACGCCCACCCGCTCGGGCCGGTGCTCGGCCAGCAATTGGCGAAGCGCGCCGTGGAGCTGGTGGAGCCGGTTGGCATCGGTTTCCTCGGTGGGAGTGCGAATGCTGCCGGCGTCGATCAGGCGCAGCGCTCCCCCGTCGAGCGCCACCACCCCAAATCCGCAGCGGGCCGTACCAGGGTCGATGCCAAGGGCGATCACGCGTGCATGCTAGCTAGACGACCTGGGCTTCGAGCTGCTCCATCAGGTCGGCCGGGATATCGAAATTGGCGTAGACGTTCTGGACGTCCTCGAGATCTTCGAGGCGCTCCATGAATCCGAGCACCTGCTTCGCGGTCTTCGGGTCGCTGATGTCGACGGTGGTCGTCGGCTCCATCGAGAGCTCGGCGCTCTCAGCCTCGAAGCCGGCCGCCGCCAGAGCGCGGCGCACCGACTCCAGGTCGCTCGGCTCGGTCATGACCGTGATGGAGCCCCCCTCGGGGAGTCCCACCTCGGCGGCGCCGGCGTCGATGGCAGCAAGGGTGAGCTCATCCGGATCGTTGCCGTTGAGCGGGATGCTGATGACGCCCTTGTGCTCGAACTGCCACGCCACCGCCGAGAGGGTCCCGCCGTGCTTGTTGAACACGCTGCGCACCTCGGACGCGGTCCGGTTTCGGTTCTCGGTCATGGCGGCGATGATCACCGCCACGTTGGCCGGGCCCAGCCCTTCGTACGTGATCTCCTCGTATTGCTCC